>CAMWOK010000012.1 GCA_947175845.1 uncultured Lachnospiraceae bacterium
TATCATACTCATGTTCGCATTTGCCGCATCCCGTCAGTATGACACATAACAAAACAAGCATACTCCCTATAGCTATTTTCTTCATGACACCAACCCTCCCATAAAATTATGTTTTTCTTTATTATACCTCACAAAGGTTGCAAATACCACATCTTTCTACAGAAACTGAAAATCTTGTACGGATTATCCGTATCATTTTGTAAGCCGATATTTCTTGTTTTCGTCACGCATCACCGCCCTCATTGCTCCAATGCTGACTTTCTGCACGCTTCATGCGACAGTAGGATGCGTGCAAAAGTACGTGAATCCTGCAGACAAAAAACCCTTATAACCACTACGAACGTAGTAATTATAAGGGTTTTTCCTTTCCACTGCCCAGAACCGGAATCGAACCAGTGACACGAGGATTTTCAGTCCTCTGCTCTACCGACTGAGCTATCTGGGCGCTTAACCGAGATTAAGTATACACCACCGCTGTTTTGTTGTCAACATATTTTTCCAAAAAGCAGTTTCTGTCGTATGCATAAATTTTTTTGAAAAAATTATAAAAAAAGTGTTGACACTTTATGAAATAGGTGGTATAGTATCTATTGTTCGGTGAACAACAAAACGCACCGCTAGCTCAGTTGGTAGAGCACCTGACTCTTAATCAGGGTGTCCAGGGTTCGAGCCCCTGGCGGTGCACTTTAAAGGACTGTTTTTGAGGATATGAAAAGCCTTGGGGACGGTTCTTTTTTTGTGTATTTTAAAGCCCCTGAAACATAATATGACATCAGATAAAACAGTTTCAACAGGAAAGGAAGGAAATCATGATTTTTGAAACACACGCCCACTATGATAATGAAGCGTTTGACGCGGACCGGGACGCGCTGCTCGCGTCGCTGCCGGCAAACGGGATCGGCTCCGTAGTCAATGCAGGCGCAAGCCTAGACAGCACAGCGGCCTCCATCCGGCTGGCGGAAACATACCCTTTTGTCTATGCCTCCGCCGGCGTGCACCCGAGCGAGAGCGCGGAGCTGAACGAAGAGAACTTTGCGCAGCTTCGGGAACAGTGCCGCCACAGGAAAGTTGTCGCCGTGGGGGAAATCGGGCTTGACTACTACTGGGATGAACCGGAACCAGAAACGCAGAAGATATGGTTTGCGCGCCAGCTCGAACTTGCGCGGGAAATGCAAAAGCCCGTCATCATCCACTCCCGCGACGCGGCAAAGGACACGTATGACATCCTGGCGGCGCACGGTGCCGGCGAGATCGGCGGCGTGATTCACTGCTTTTCCTACAGTCCTGAGATGGCACTCGAGTATGTAAAACTGGGCTTTTATATCGGGGTCGGCGGCGTGGTCACGTTCAAAAACGGAAAAAAACTCAAGGACGTCGTGAAGGCGGTGCCGCTCGAGCGGATCCTGCTCGAGACAGACAGCCCCTACCTGTCGCCGGAACCCAACCGCGGGAAGCGCAATTCCTCGCTCAATTTACCATACATTGCACAGAAAATCGCCCAAATCAAGGGTGTGTCGCCCGAGGAAGTCGTAGCTGTAACGCACCGCAATGCACGACAAATGTATCGGCTATGATGCAAACGGACAGACCCGCGGTCAGACCACCTTGTGGCAGTACCACTTATCACCGCGAAACCGAAAGGAAAAGACCACTGCCCGAACCACCCATTCCAGCCCCATGGCGATCCAGACGCCGTGGATGCCAAATCCCAGCGGAACCGCCGCCAGATAGCCCATACCAACCCGGACCACCCACATGGTGATCAGGGAGAAAACCGAGGTAAAATTCGCGTCGCCCGCCGCGCGCAGAATGTTTGGCGTCACGTTTGAGAGCGCCCACACAAACGGTAGCGGGACAGCTCCGATAACCACCAGCTGGTAAATGATCGGCAATGTTTCCGCGTGGGGCGAATACAGCGACAAAATCAGCGGCATCATCGATCCCAGAATCAGCACGGACACAAGGCAGGAGAAACTGCCCAGCAGGATCATCTGCCTGCCGTATTTTTTCGCCAGCGGAATATCCCCCGCGCCAATACACTGTCCGACCACCGTGATCGCCAGCGTCGACACGGACAGCCCCGCCGAATAAAACAGCCCGAACGAAGAATTTGTGATGGCGTTCGCCGCAATCTGCGCGTTGCTCAGCCCGGAGATATAAGACTGTACTATCAGGCTGCCTCCGTAAAAGAACATCTGCTCCGTGGCAAGTGGAATCCCTATCTGGAAGATGCTTTTCTGATATCTCCAGTCCACGCGCACAAGCTCCCGAAGCGGAACGGTCAGGCTTCCCCGCGGAGAAACCAGCAGGCAGACTGCCACGCCTCCGCCGATCAGCCGCGCGATATTATAGGAAAGCGTGGTGCCCAGAATATCCAGCTTCATGACATTCAGAAAAAGCATACTGGCAAAAAGGTGAATCAGATTGATAATCACAGTTAGGCGCAGACACGTTTTGGTGTCTCCCACTCCCCGCAGCACGGCAAACACGCCGTTGTACAGCGAAAACGGTATCATGGAAATGCCAAACCCGATGGTGTAGGCGGTCGCCTTCTCCCGGATCACGGCGTCTGCAGCGCCAAACATCCAGTTGACTGCCGGACCGGCAACAGAAAGCATCAGCGCGCAGGTGGCAAACGATACGGTGCAGGTGGCAAACACAACCTGCCCGGCCGCGCGGCGCATTTTCTCCTGATCGCCTTTTCCCTTATATTGCGCGACAACCACCGTTCCGCCCGAAGCGACCGCACTCGAAAGCGCGATAACCATGTATGTCAGCGGACCGACCAGACTGACCGCTGACACGGATTCCTGGCTGGAAGAACTGATCATCGAGGTTGTCAGCATTCCAATCAGGAAGATAAAAAACTGGTCGATCAGAAGCGGGCCAAACATTCCGAAAATTTCCTGATATGAGAACTGCGCGCTGTCAAAACGCCGGCTCAGCCACGCATCTGTCCGGGAACCGGGCTTCACCAGCGTAAAATGTGTTGGTTTCATATGGAATCATGTCCTTTCAATCTTGATATGGGATGGACGATGACTCCACTCCACTTTTCAGTATTATACCATTCCCGCCTGAAAAGTAAAGGCTTTTCGGCAAAGACTCCGCAGGCGCCTGTGAAAGCGTGAATTTTCAGTTGATTTTGTCCGGACTTTTCTGTATGATGGAATGAAAGAAGAGAGGAGATATCCCTATGAACAACACACCGAAAAAATATCTTCTGGGTTATGCGGGAAATACCGCCGGCATAACCGAAGAGGATGCTAAAAAACTGACCCACATCAACCTTGCCTTTGGCCAGCTCAATCTCGACGGCAGCATTTCTGTTGACCACCTGACCATCTTGGAGCAGCTGCCGCAGATCCGTTCCTGGAATCCCGAGATCAGGATTGTGCTCTCCGTGGTTCCCCATGATCCCGACGCTTTTACCGTCAACTGTGCGACACCGCAGGGACGGCAGACTGTTGCCCGCTCCTGCGCAGCGGTCGTGCAGGCGCACAAGCTCGACGGTATCGACCTGGACTGGGAGTACCCCTGCGTGCCCTCCAACGGCGCCAATTCCTCCCCTGCGGACAAGCACAATTTCACCCTGCTCTGCGAGGAGATCCGTCGGCAGCTTGACGCCATCGACGGCAGCCACTATCTGCTCACCATCGCCGCGGGCGCGGACCTGTATTATGTGGAGAGTGTGGAAATTCCCGAACTGATGAAGACACTCGACTACATCTGTCTGATGACGTATGACCTCAAATGCGGGTTTCACGCGCTGGCAGGGCACCACACCCAGCTCTACTCCTCCACCGGAGACGTATTCCGAAACAGCTGCGATCAGGCGCTGCGCCTTTTCCATGCCGCGGGCGCTCCCAAGGAAAAGCTTTTGATGGGCGCGGCGTTCTACTCCCGCAAATGGGAGGGCATCCAGGATCGCAACCACGGTCTGCTTCAGATCTGTAAAAATGGCGGCGGATACGGTCCCAGCTACCATGAGCTTGTGTCAGACTATATCGACAAAAACGGATATACCCGCTACTGGGACGACGAGGCGAAAGCCCCCTACCTATTTGACGGGAGCACGTTCCTCTCCTACGACGATCCGCAGTCCCTCAAAGCAAAGTGCGAATATGTCAACCGGGAAGGCTACGCCGGTATCTTCTACTGGGAGCACGTCTGCGACGCGACACGCACCCTTCTGGATACTCTGTACCAGAATCTGAACGCCTGATTCCGCGCGGAGTTTATGCCGGCGCAAATGACAGAAGGTTCAGGCATGTACGCCTATACAACAAAGAGGAGGATTCTATATGGCGGCTCTCGGAAACCCGACCAGCACAATTGCCGTGTTAAAAAAATACGATTTTAATTTTCAGAAAAAATATGGACAGAATTTTCTGATTGACGCAAATATTCTGGAAAAAATAATGGATGCGGCAGGGGTGACAAAAGCGGACTGCGTGATCGAGATTGGCCCTGGAATCGGCACTATGACGCAGTATCTCTGCGAGCGTGCGCGGGAGGTTATCGCCGTCGAGATTGACCAGAAGCTGATCCCCATTCTCACGCAGGACACACTGGCGGACTATGACAATGTCACAGTCCTCAACGAGGACATCCTCAAGGTGGACGTCAACGCGATTGTGCGGGAAAGAAACAGCGGAAATCCGGTCAAGGTGGTTGCAAACCTTCCATATTATATCACCACCCCGATCATCATGGGACTGTTTGAGAGCCATGTTCCGCTCGAGAGCATCACGATCATGGTGCAGAAGGAAGTTGCAGACCGCATGCAGGTCGGCCCGGGCACAAAAGATTACGGCGCGCTGTCGCTGGCAGTCCAGTATTACGCCAAACCGCAGGTGATGATGACCGTCCCGGCGGGCTGCTTTATGCCGCGGCCCAATGTCGACAGCGCCGTCATAAAACTGACGCGCCACGCGCAACCGCCCGTGACCGTTCCAAACGAAAAAATGATGTTCGACCTCATCCGCGCTTCCTTCAACCAGCGCAGGAAAACGCTGGTCAACAGCCTTGGAAACACCGCAGGGCTTTCGGTAAAAAAAGAGCGTATCCTGCTGGCGCTCGAGCAGCTCAACCTGCCGCCCACCGTGCGCGGGGAGGCGCTCACGCTGCACCAGTTTGCGGACTTGACGCGGCTGCTTGCGGATCCTTCTGATTCGGTCTGACAGGATGCGTTGCGGATGATTCCTTCAAGTATGCTTTCTTTCACACTTTTTCTGCGTACACAAAAAGGACAGATACACTCTGTCCTTTTTCCTATTCCTGAACGGTTTCATTGTCCGCAAGCTGGGAAGTACAATGCGGGCATCTGGTGGCCTCGATTGCAATTTCTGATTTGCAGAACGGACATTTTCTGGTGGTCGGCGTCTTGGGCGGCTCCGGTTTCTGGATGCGTGACATCGCTGTGTTCATGACTTTTACAAGCAAAAACACGATCAGGGCCATGATCAGGAAATTGACGACTGCAGTGATGAACTTTCCATAGTACAGCGTGACATCCCCTGTGATATTCCACGCGAGCTGGTCAAAATTCATCCCGCCGAACAGACCCAGCACCGGGTTGATAATGTCGTTGACAAGGGATGATACAATGCTTGTGAACGCACCGCCGATAATGATACCGACAGCCATGTCCATCACATTCCCCTTGCTGATAAACTTCTTAAATTCTTCCAAAAATTTTTTCATCTCAAGAATGCTCCTTTTTAATTGTGTTTCGTACATTCATATGCTGCGCGCACCCTGCCAACGCCCATTATAGCATATAGGTCTGTGCGTTACAAGCAGAATTTCCCGGCGGATGCCGCAGCGTGAGCGAAAAAACTTTTGAATCAGGTGTCATACGCTTTGAGAGCAATTGGATTTTTAAAAACGGAATCTAATGATCGGTGAAGTCTCATCTTTGACAGTTTGACCGTTTTCCAATTTTTGACCGACATAGTAGACAGCTAATTCCCCGTCATAATTTTCCGGAACATATGCATACCAGTAATGCCAGTCCTCATCGAATCCTTTTACATATTCGGCGAAAATCTGACATCCCGGGTAATCCACGCCATCCTGACGGGCCGTAAAGCTGGCCACATGGTCCGTCCAGCCACTGCTCAGGCGCTGCCACATGAATTCCTTGCTATCAGGGTCGTAGTGAGACTCATCAAAATAGATCCCTTTCGTATAGTAATAATCGTGCATAGCGTCTACGCGCTCAGTTGCATCCATCGTATTGACTGTGGAATTCGAAGCAGAGGTTACAAGCCGAATCACTCTCCATTCATACCCTGGCTTTGCATAGGCCGCCTCGAGTTCAGGTATCATAGAGTACGAATTTATTATTTCTTTCTGTGTATGATACGTAATTTGCACATCGCAGTCCGCATAGCCAAATCGCTCGGTGTGTATCGTAGGCAGAAAATATGTTCCACCCTCCTCCGCCAGAACCACTCTCGGATCTACATCCGGCTGCTGTTGTGCTACAGGGTCAGCAGGCTCTGTTGGCTGCTGCGGTTCTGTAGCGTCCGCTCCCTGATAGGGAAGCACGTCTGCCAGGTTGAACATTTCCTCATCAAATGGCTTTCTGCCCTCGCCTGCGCCGTGCATGGTATAGTGCATGTAGAGTGCGTCCGCGGAAGTGCCCGCCACCCAGCTGGCCGCCACATCCGGGTTCTGCTCAAGATACCACTGCGGATCAAAGATCCCGCCATCCGCCATATACTGCGGGGCAGCGGACACTGTAGTGCTGCTGCTTAAAATAGCTGCCGCAGCCACGGAAAGCATTAATTTTTTCTTCATGTCTCAATTCCTCCATTTTCTACTTGCATTCTCTATTTAATAAACACGCTCAGTATACTTCTTTTTAGGTAAAATAACAAGTAATTTAAACCTTAATTCACTGGTTCTGAAGATACTTTGCGCTTTTTGCTGACGCGGCTTTTTTGACAGAATCGCCGCACCTTGATATTGCGAAACGATTTCGCACGGCTTGATGCAAAACAGTTCAGCCATACCCATTCATAAGTTGTCGGATTGTACGATCTGACAATTAATTTTAGCGATTGCCGACAACTTATTTCATGTCGGGCGTCCGCCCTATAAAATTGAATATGCAAAATGCCTTATGTGAGCAAGCTCCCAACAGCATTTTGCATATCCAATTTTGCATGGCTGAACTGTTACAACTTGTGGAAGAAAAAAATGCGAATAGCTGGAAAATTGGTTGGGTACATGCTATAATAACTGGATATCATCAAAGCACACCAAAGAGGTATCCGTCATGTACAATCTTTTTGAACCGGGAGACTTGCTGAATTCTCCCTACGAAGCGTTTTTGTTTGACACTGCAAAACACAGTTTTCCTGTGCGGGCACACTGGCATCACTACATGGAGATTATCCTGATGGTTGATGGAACCGCCCTGGTCGAGAGCGACGAGAAGAGCTACACCATGAATCCGGGCGACATGGCGGTCCTTCCTCCCAAAACAATCCACGCGATCTACAGCGGTCCTGCCTGCCACACACACATTCTGTACTATGTGATCAAGTTTGACCTGAACCGCTTTCGCGAGAACATCGGATATGTGCCGCAGCTCAAAAGTGCTGTCCTGCAGGCGATGGAAAATCCCACTGTCTCCTTCTACTTCTCCGCGCAGGAGCTATCCGGATTTCCGGTGCTGGAATTTGTGAGCGGCTGTGCCAGGGAGGCGGGGGCAAAGCATTACGGGCACTACATGATTATGTACTCGTACCTCAACTGCATCCTGGTCAATATGCTCCGCATCTGGCGCAGAAGTGGTTTCACGCCGTCCTACGAGATCTCCCCGCCGTGCGGCAGCTCCATTGAGACCATCACGGAATACATAGACGCCCACTCCGATCAGCCGTTGAAGGTGGAGCAGCTCGCCGTCCGCTGCAATATGAGCTACTCCTTTTTTGCCAAGCAGTTTCGGCAGATTTACGGGCGCTCCTGCAAAGAATATATCGAGTACATCCGTGTGATCAAGACGGAGGACATGCTGCTCTTCACGGATTATGACATGACTTATATCAGCCAGGCCGCCGGTTTTTCCGACTGCAGCCACATGATCAAGACATTTCGCAAATACAAAAATATCACGCCGAAACAGTTCCGTATGCAGAACACCAAGAGCACACGCAGTTCATCGGGGCATCCATAAAGGCAGGACACAAGCGCGTCCTGCCTTTCCTGCGCACTCCCGCGCCTATCCCTGCAGCAAATCCAGCAGTTCATCCCTGCTCATGCTGCCCAGATTTCCGAGTTCACCGTTCATCACCTGCTCTGCAAGGTCGCGTTTTGACTCCTGCAGTTTCAGGATTTTTTCCTCGACACTGTGTCTAACGATCAGCTTGTACACAGTCACTTTCTTCGTCTGGCCGATGCGGTGCGCCCTGTCGGTCGCCTGGTTCTGCGCCGCGACATTCCACCAGGGATCATAGTGGATGACGACGTCCGCGCCTGTCAGATTCAGGCCGACTCCACCAGCCTTCAGCGAGATCAGAAATACCGGAACTGCATCCTCATTGAATGCCTTGACAAGCTGAAGGCGCTTTTCCTTGGAGGTTTCGCCCGTGATCACATAGCATGTGATCCCCTGCTCGTCAAGCCGCTTTCTGATCAGCTCGAGCATTGATGTAAACTGCGAGAACAGCAGCATCTTGTGCCCGCCATCCATAGCGCTCTGCACCAGCTCGACACAGGAGTCGAGTTTTGCCGACTCCCCCGCATAGTTGTCAAAACACAGGCCAGGGTCACAGCAAATCTGCCTGAGCCTTGTCAGCTCCGCCAGAACTTTGATCTTGTTCTTGTTAAAATCGTCATCATCCTGCTTTGCAAGCATCTCCTGCATGTGGACGACCTGGGCATCATACACTGTCTGCTGCGCCTTGTCAAATTTAACATAGCGCACTTCCTCAAGCTTGTCCGGGAGATCTTTCAACACATCCGCCTTTAGCCGCCGCATGATAAATGGCCCCACCATCCTCTGCAGCCGCCCCATGGCATCCTTGTCGTCATACTTCGCGACAGGCGTCTCGATCTCCTTCTTAAACACGTCATAGCTGTAGAGAAATCCCGGCATGAGATAGTCAAAAATACTCCAAAGCTCGCTCAGCCGGTTCTCAATCGGCGTTCCGGTCAGCGCGATCCGCATCTGGCTGTCGATCACCTTCACCGCCTTCGCCACCGCGGTCGTATGATTTTTGATGTACTGCGCCTCGTCGATAATCTGATAGCTGAATTTCTTTCCCTCATAGTAGGAAATGTCGCGCCGGAGCAGATCGTAGGAAGTGACACTCACGTCATATTTTGCATAATCCTCGATCTTCTGCTGCCGCTCCTGCTGGTCGCCTGTGATCAGCTGCACTTTCAGCTGTGATCCGAACCGCTCGAACTCATCCCCCCAGTTAAACACGAGTGACGCTGGTGCGACGACCAGCGAAGTGATCCCTTTCTTTTTTGCGGAGAGCAGAAAAGATATAGCCTGTATTGTCTTGCCCAGACCCATATCATCTGCAAGGATTCCGCCAAACTGACAGGATTCCAGGGTCTTGAACCACTTGAAACCGTTTTTCTGGTAGCTGCGCATGATACGTTTCAGGCTTGCGGGCACTTCGTAGTCCGCGTCGCTGATGGTCTTAAAGTTTTTGACCATCTCGCGGAACGTGTGATCCCTGCTGGTGTAAAGCCCTTCCTTCTCCTCGAGCAGCTTATCGAGGTAGAGCGTGCGGTAAACAGGCAGATGAATTTTTCCCTTGATAAACTCCTTGGGCGGAAGGTGCATGGTGTCCATCAGCTCCCGCAGCATCAGAAGATTTTCATCCTCCAGATTGATGAAATCTCCATTTTTGAGCCGGAAATATTTCTTCTTGAGCTTGTATCCCTTGAGCACGTCAAGCAGCTCTTCCCGGCTGATATTCTCCGTGTCAATCTCTAGGTCAAGCAGGCCGCTCGAGACCGACACGCCCACGGACAGCCGCATCTTCCGCACAATGTTGAGATTTTTGAACGCGCTGGTACAGCGCACTTCGCCGAACGCTGCAAGCCGTTCTACACCGCTGTTGAGAATCTCATAGATGCTGTCCTCCTCGCGGTCGCAGAAGAACACGCCGCGCTTCCCGTCGACATATGGAAAAATCTGCTTGGTGAGAAAAAACACCTCGCGCTCCCTGCCCTCCAGCCGGAAGCTCTCATAGTGTGTGGTGCGCGGATCGGCCAGCACGGACTCTATGACAGAGCACTCCTTTTCCCCGTACTGTGCAGTCATGCGGCAGGTGATGTCGCCGTCCACCGCGTCGAGATAAAATACAAACAGCACCTCCGGCGGCAGATATCTGTGAATCTCCTCGCTGTCCTCCTCCATGATGGTAAAGACGTCCTCCAGCTGTGGAAGCAGAGAATAGTAAAAATCTGACAGCTTTCCGCGCCCTATCTGAAAATTAACCTGCTCTTTGCTGGTCATTTCAAGAAACGGGCGGATCGTGTCGGTGATTTTAATATCTGTCTTGTAGAGGACATTCTCCCTGATATAACATGCCAGCGTCGTTCCGATCAGGAAGTTTGGAATGTTGCAGGAGACATCAATTCCGTGAAACTCGCTCTTTTTACCGACACTGCTCTTTCGAATCTGCATGGTGAGACGGGGCTTGCTCTCCACGCAGGTGAGCTGTGCCTTTTTTCTGCTCCCCTTGTCCTCGTACTCCACGGCATCGTCCCCCAGAATCTCACAGAACTGGTCCAGGCGCCATCCGTACAGCTCAAAGTCAGCGCACTTTCTCTTTCGCTCATAGTAATAGTAGCGCATCTCGCTGATGCGGTTGATGATGTCCTCCTCCTCCTGGATGACTTTGCCCAGAAATTCATACCACTGCTTTGCCCGGGGCGTAAAATGACCGCTGTTGAGAGAAATCTTCGTGCTTGTGCCAAACTGCATGGTCTCAGAATTGCGCACATGCGCGCAGAACTCGATCAAATCCTTGACGACATACAGCTTTCCGGTCCCCACCTTGAAGGAAATCCGCAGCGCCTCGCCATTGTAAGCCAGCCTGGGTGCAAGCACAAGGGATTCCTCCTGCATCGTGGCGCTCGCCACAATCTGGTTTGTATGACTGCGCTGGAAATCCGCAAGCAGCATCGCGCCGTATTTGTCCGTCGCATCCCCGAGTTCCTTTGTGTTTATGTATGCCCGTGCATACTGTAATGCCGCGGCGACAAACGCACAGTTGCTGCGCTTTCTCGTGTACCATCCATAGCCGTAGGACTGGCCGCAGGAGGAACAGGAACAGTCGGATCGGAGCACGCTGTCCCTGTTAAAAACCACATTCACGCGAAACTGCCGCTTGCGGACACTCCCTGTCGCACTCACCTGCGCCGCCATATCCTCCATCTGTTCCAGATATCCGGTTTCGATGCTGTCTACGGTAATATCCCCGGACGCAAGATGCTGCTTCCCTTTCTCAAGTGTCTCAGCCGCAAGATCCAGGGCTTTTTCTATGGCATCGAAATCAAAATACTGATAGGACGCTGTTTCGTCTGGCATTTCCTCTTTCTTCCGCGCGATCGCAGCTTTTATTCTCTCTTCCTTTTTCCTCATAGCTGCCTCTTCCTGTTCCCTTCTGCGTTTTTCTTCTTCCTCCCGCTTCCTCTGCTCCTCTGTCTCCCTGCGCGCAGCTTCCTCCTGCTGGCGCTTCTGCTCTTGCGCCGCGTGCGCAGCTTCCTCCGCGCGCGCTTTTTTCTGTGCCTCTTCAGCCTCCATGCGCCTGCGTTTCCGCTCCGCTTTCTGTGCTGCCTTCTGCGCCTTTTTCTCTGCAATCCGGCGCTCTGTCTCTTCCTTTTTCGCCTGCTTTGCGGCCTCCTCCGCCGCGATGCGCTCCGCCTCGAGCTGAGCCTTTGACTTGCGCCCGCGCTTCTTCGGCACGCGCACCTCCGAAGGCGCCTGCGTCTCCTGCGCTTTTGGTGGATCCTGTGCAGAAACTGTGGCCTCTTTGCTACTGCCATCGTTTGCAAGCGCAGCCTCCCACACCTTCTGCACGTCCTGCAGCCCTGTGCCAGACGCCTCCGGTGCTTTCTTTTTCGGCGCGTTCGCCTTCTCCATCTGGTACAGCACTGCCGCCATGTGCTCACATTTTCTGCCGCCCCGCGCCTTGGGACACTTACATTTCATAATGCAGGGCACACCGTCCCTGAGCGTGATGGAAACCTCCGTCCGCCCACTCTCAAGCACCGCCGCATCAATATGCGTATCATCTCTTTGCGACAGTGTGACCCTGCTGCTGTCGATTGCCCTCGCCCGCTCCAGCGCCACGCTGTCAAACAATTTTTCCCATTTGTACATTGCTCTTACCTGCTCGTATTATCCTTTATTGCTTTTTTGTGATCCCGCTCCAGACGGCGCAGACGAAATCAGTCTCTGTGCCGATAGCAACTGATAGATTGTATGAAATAGCTCACTTTGTTATAGAATATTATTATCATACCATCTTATCCACAAAAAGTCGAGAATTATCGAGGAGAAAGAACGTGAAAAAGTAACAGTTCAGCCCAGGACTTTGCATTTACTGCAAAGTCCGTAAGAACGCTTAGTGGTTGAGAGGCATCAAGCCATCGCGAAGCGATTTTGCATGGCTTGATGCGTAACAGGAAGCCAAAGGCTGAACTGTTACGTGAAAAAAGCTATGCGATCTGCGAAAACAGCTCCTTCACTGTCGGATAAATCCGGGCAAATTTGCGGTAGCGCTCCTCGTAGCGCGCCGCGATCGCCGCGTCGGGTTCCACGCTATCCACGACCCTGACAAGCTTTGCCGCTGCCTCCTCCACAGATGCGTACGCACCGCAGGCAACCGCCGCGAGGATCGCGCCGCCGTAGCCCGGCCCCTCCTCGCTCTCGATAAGGTCGAGCCGTATGTTCAGCACATTTGCAAAAATCTTCTTCCAGAGCGGGCTCTTTGCGCCGCCGCCGCAGATTTTGGACGCCTCGATATGGATGCCGAGGCTCTTTGCCACCTCAAAGGAGTCGCGGATCGCAAACGCCACGCCCTCAAGCACCGCCTGGTACAGGTCCTCCCGCGACGAGTCCATGGTCATTCCGATGAAGGTGCCGCGCGCGCTGGCGTCGTTGTGCGGGGAGCGCTCGCCCATGAGGTAGGGCAGGAAATACACATGATTGTTCCCGAGCCTGTCGTCCGTGATCGCCGCCTGCTCCTGCGCGAACTCCGAAGTCCGCAGGATATCCTCCATCCACCACTTGTTGCACGAGGCAGCGCTCAGCATACAGCCCATCAGATGGTATTTTCCATCGGCGTGCGCAAAGGAATGCAGCGCGTTGTTCCTGTCAACGCCGAACTTTTTGCTGGAAATAAAGATTGTCCCGCTTGTCCCGAGGGAAATGTTGCACATGCCGTCGCCGACTGTGCCCGTCCCGATCGCCGCCGCAGCGTTGTCGCCCGCACCTGCTGCCACTTTCACGCCTTCGGGCAGCCCAAGCTCTGCCGCCACCGCGGGCCTGAGCGTGCCCACAACCTCATAGCTCTCGTAAATCGCAGCGAGCTGAGACTCCTTCACGCCGCAGATTTCCATCATTTCCCGCGACCAGCACTTGTGTTCCACGTCAAACAAAAGCATACCCGACGCGTCGGACACATCCGTGCAGAAGCATCCTGTCAGCATGTACGCGATATAATCCTTCGGGAGCATCAATTTGCAAATCTTTGCAAAATTCTCCGGTTCCCTGTTCTTCACCCACAAAACCTTAGGCGCCGTAAACCCCGTAAACGCAATGTTTGCAGTGTATTTCGACAGCTTTTCCCTGCCGATCGTTTCATTGAGATACTCTGTCTCCTCCTGCGTCCTTCCGTCATTCCACAAAATCGCCGGGCGGATCACATTGTCGTCCTTGTCAAGCAGCACCAGACCGTGCATCTGACCACCGAAGCTGATGCCTGCCACCTTGGATTTGTCGCAGTTGGCTGTCAGCTCCTTCAGGCCCTCTTTCACCGCACTCCACCAGTCCTCGGGCCTCTGCTCGCTCCAGCCCGGATGCGGAAAATACAAAGGATACTCCTTGGAAACAATGTTTACAATCCTGCCTGTCCCTTCCATCAACAGCAGCTTTACCGCCGACGTTCCCAGATCCACACCTACATAATACATATTCATACCTCCATTTCTTTATCCGCAGTAACTCTCAGTGCCTTATCACACCGCCAAAAGCCTCCCGCAAAACTTGCGAAAAGCTCTGGAATTTCATTTCAGAGAACAGCCTGCACACGTATGTGCTCGAGCACGGCGCCAGTGAAAGAAGATACCGCCAAATGGCACTTTCGCTGCCTCAGCGGTAATCTTCAAGGACCCTAATGCTCCTGAATCAATCCGAAATATTTCCCTGTGTCACATACACCACGTGTTCGTTTGCGAGGGCAACGCTCAAAATACGGTAGTCATCATTTACCCAGTCCGCGTCAAACAGCAGGACAGCGCAGCGCTGCTTCTGTGCAGTATCCTGCGGATCTTCCACTGCCTCGCGATACCTGTCGGAGTCTGTGACAATATGGAACAGTCTGGTCTGGAGTGCTATGCCATACAGTACCGTGTTTTCCAATACATCCTGTGCGCTCCCAAAATACGCAAAACTGGAAGTGTGATCGGTATCGTCATAATGTGCATTCTGATATTCCAGAACAGCCTGCAGAATATCCGGCGTGATCCGGTCGAGATTTTCCACGAGCGCTAAGTACGCCCGGCTGTGCTCGTCTGTGACTGGTCCGTCAAACGTGACCTGCACCTCCACATCTGTCCCCGCAAAAGGGATGCGCCTGACTGCCTCATAATCCCCAAACTCCGTCTCTGTCAATTTCCCAAATACCGGATGCAACTGCTCCATCACACAACACTCCTGTCCTTCTCTGATTTGTTTCTATTATGACACAATTGCAGCCAAATATCAATATGCCTTTTGCTGCCGGGCGCACGGATTTCGCAAACTCTGCATCAATTCCATAACCTTACTGCTGCGCCAGCTGCCGGATCTGCGCAAACGCTTTCTTGTCCTCTGCCTTCGCAGCGTCGATCAGCCCTGCGAGCTGTTCCCTGACTGCGCGGCTGGCAAACCTTTTGAGCATCTGTTCCACGTCGGACCAGTCGCCGGCCTGCGCCATCATTTCCTCCGCAGCCCTGCTGACCTTATGAAAGGATTTTGCGATGCCGGCGCACAGCTGCCTCTCAGCCTCACCGCACGGCTCCATCATCTGCTCGAAGAATGCCGCACCCCATCTGCGCCCATCGTGGAGGCTGTCCATGGCGTCATTCTGCACGATAAACTTTGCAAACAGGTCGTCGAATCCGGCGTTGTTCTCAAACCACTTCTCGTCGAGCAGCATCTCTTTCCACGCGTCATATGCGCGGATGCCCTTCGCATACGATCCCTCGTCCCGCGGCTCCATAATGTCCGCAGCCATCTTTACAATATCCCGGCTGCTGGCTGTTTCCCCTGTGACCGCGCCAAAATACATCAGCGCCTGTGTGTCCGTGTTCTCCCACCAGGTATTGCACAGAAAATAACCGTTGTCCGCCGTGCGCACCGATTTCGCAAACTCCGCATCATTCTGAAAAAAGTTCCAGCCCATCACGACATCTCCCTCATCCTCATACCCGGCCACAACGCACGGCTCGGGCGGCCCGATAATGCCCAGTGCAATCACCGGATATCCCTTTGCGATCGCGGCCTTCATGAATGCTGTAAACTCCTCCTTTGTCGTGTTCTCACTGCGCCCGAGAAACGCGAACGCCCTTCCAAGCGCCCTGGCGCCATACTGATAAATGTCGTTGGACTCCCGCAGCGTGTGATAGATATCCACGTTGCACAGATTCCACGTCTCCCTGTCCCATGTCAGGCGGAACGCTGCCCCGGTTGCCGCCATAATATAGGCGTAGGAGACGTCGTCGCCCAGATACTCCGACACCGCCTTGACGCAGATTGGAAACCTGGTGCTGCTTTTGTACGCTCCCTGTTCCACCTTGCGGATACCGTACAATACCGTCTTGTTCTCGTCCTGTTTCATCATCAAACCATCTCTCCTTTTGTCTTCACTGACAATACATTCCAGCCCAAACACGCCCACCTCCAGCTGTTTTTTGCCGATCAGCGGCCGCTCCTGCCGAAACCTGCCCGGCGGCATCCCGAACACTTTTTGGAACGCCCTTGTGTAGGACTCATGATTCGAAAATCCGTTCTCCAGCGCTATATCGAGGATCTTCTTGTCGGAGTGCAGCAGCTCAAACGCAGATACAATCATCTTTCTTCTCCTGTAGTACTGCATGATGGGCATACCCAGCTCCCGCAAAAAAAGCTCCCGAAGATAACTTTCCGAAAAACCGAAGCTCTTCGACATACATTTGATGTCAAAGCACTCCAGATGCCCCTCCACATAGCTGACCAGGGCGTGTGCCATAGCGGAATAACTCATTGTGTTCCTCTCTTTCATCGCGATGAGAATCGTCACGTTTCACTTTGGATTGGTGACAAGAATCAGTATATCAGCTGCGCTGCACAATCGCTTGACTTTTTTATGGTTTGTGTGTATCTTGCCGCTTCTGCCGGCATTTTCTGCGCGGGCCTGTGCAAAAAAAGAAAGCAGAGCACGTTCACCATGCCCTGCCCCTGTTTATCATGCGGACGCCTACTTCACAAGCGCCGCCGTCTGTCTTGCAATCGCAAGCTCCTCGTTGGTCGGAACGCACAGCAGCGCCACTCTGCTGCCGTCCTTAGAAATCACGCGGTCCTCGCCGCGGACATTGTTTTTCTCCGGGTCAATCTCGGTTCCAAGATACCCTAAGTACTTTGCAATCTCCGCGCGCCCCAGGATATTGTTCTCACCCACGCCCGCTGTGAATGCGATCGCGTCCACGCCGTTCATGGCTGCCGCGTAGGCGCCAATGTACTTTGCCACGCTGTAATAAAATGCATCCAGTGCGGCTGCCGCAAGCATGTTTCCGCCGTCTGCCGCCGCCTCGATATCCCTGAAATCAGAGGAGACTTTTGACATGCCCAGCACGCCTGACTTTTTGTTCAGCACATTGTTCATCTCTGCCGGTGTGAGGTTCTCCTTCTGGCAGATGAAATCGCAGATGGCCGGGTCAATACTGCCGGAGCGGGTGCCCATGATAATACCCTCGAGCGGAGTCAGCCCCATGGAGGTATCGACGCATCTGCCGTGGTCAACCGCGGACACAGAGCCGCCGTTTCCGAGGTGGCACACGATAATCTTCAGCGCATCCCTCGTCTTTCCGAGTATCTCGGCCGCCCGCGCGGACACATAGTCGTGGCTTGTGCCATGGAAACCATAACGGCGCACCTTGTACTTCTCATAGTACTCATGCGGAAGTCCGTACAGATATGCCTTCTCAGGCATTGTCTGATGAAATGCGGTGTCGAACACGGCCACCATGGGCACATCCGGCATGATCTCTTTGCAGGAATTGATCCCGATCAGGTTTGCGGGATTGTGGAGCGGTGCAAGGTCGTTGCACTCCTCGATCGCCGCCAGCACCTCATCATTGATGACGACGGACGAAGCAAACTTCTCGCCGCCGTGCACAACGCGGTGGCCGACTGCGTTAATCTCACCAAGCGACTTGACAACGCCGTGACTTGCGTCGGTCAGCGCGTCAATCACCAGCTTGACCGCCACGGTGTGATTCGGCATCGGCGTCTCGATCGTTACCTTGTCCTTCCCCGCCGGCGTGTGTGTGAGCACACTCCCGTCAATCCCGATGCGCTCGCAGAGCCCCTTCGCAAGCACCGCCTCCGTGCCGCTGTCAATCAGCTGATACTTCAGCGATGAACTGCCGCAGTTGATAACTAAAATGTTCATTGTCGTTTCCCTCCTATATCTCATCTTAATATTCACAATATTCTTCTAAAAATCAGTGTACTCTGCCCCTGTTTACCGTCTATATTTGCAATGTTCTTCTAAAAATCAGTACGCCCTGCCCCAGTATACCATCTTCTTTGCAGGTCTGCCGCAGCACACGCAGGCGTCGCTCAGCTGCTCCTGCTCAAACGGCATACAGCGGCTTGTCGCGGCCAGCTCCTCCTTGATTTTGTCCTCACATGCGCTGTCGCCGCACCACATTGCCCGGACAAAACCAGGCTTATTGTTGATGGTGTCGCAGAATTCCTCCCATCCTGCCACATCATAGATATGCGTCTCAAGATGTTTCCTGGCCGCCTCGTACATGTCTGTCTGAATCGCCGCAAGCAGCTCTGCCGCCCTGGTCTCGACTTCATCCAGGCCAACCTCAATCTTCTCCCTTGTGTCGCGGCGCACAAAGACGCACTTGTTGTTCTCAATATCCTTTGGTCCTATCTCAATCCGGAACGGAACGCCGCGCATCTCGCACTCGCTGAACTTCCACCCCGGGCTCTTGTCCGAGTCGTCCACCTTCACGCGGAATCCCTTCTCCAGCAGTCGGCTCTTAAGCGCATACGCCTTGTCGAGCACACCCTCTTTCTTCTGCTGAATCGGAACCACCATAATCTGCGTCGGCGCAACTTTCGGCGGAAGTTTCAGGCCCGAATCATCGCCGTGCACCATGATGACCGCGCCGATCAGGCGCGTCGTCAGTCCCCAGGAGGTCTGATGCACGTATTTGAGCGTGTTGTCCCTGTCGGTAAACTGGATACCAAACGCCTTCGCAAAACCGTCTCCAAAATTGTGGCTCGTGCCGGACTGCAGCGCCTTACCGTCGTGCATCAGCGCCTCGATCGTGTATGTAGCCTCCGCCCCAGCGAATTTTTCTTTGTCAGTCTTTTGTCCCTTCACGACCGGAATGGCAAGCACGTCGCGCAGAAAATCGGCGTACACGTTCAGCATCTGGATGGTCCGCTCCTCGGCCTCCTCGGCCGTCGCGTGTGCGGTGTGGCCCTCCTGCCACAGAAACTCACGGCTTCTCAAAAACGGGCGCGTCGTCTTCTCCCAGCGCACCACGGAGCACCACTGGTTGTATACCTTGGGCAGATCCCTGTAGGACTGGATCTCATTTTTGTAAAAATCGCAGAACAGCGTCTCCGAAGTCGGACGCACGCAAAGCCGCTCCTGCAGCGGTTCCAGCCCGCCGTGTGTCACCCACGCCACCTCCGGCGCAAAGCCCTCCACATGATCCTTTTCCTTCTCCAGAAGGCTCTCCGGTATAAACATGGGCATGTACACGTTTTCCACGCCCGTCTGCTTGAACGCCGCGTCGAGCTGCTGCTGAATCTGCTCCCATATCGCATATCCTGCCGGCTTGATAATCATACAACCCTTCACGCTCGAATAGTCGCACAGCTCTGCCTTCTTCACCACGTCCGTGTACCACTGTGCGAAATCCTCCTCCATGGAAGTGATCGCCTCCACTAACTTCTTGTCATTTGCCATTGTTTTATTCTTCCTTTCTATTCAATTCTTGTTGCTTACAATTCTTGCTATTTTCTTATTCTTCATCTGCCACGCCTGTCCTGTATAAATTACACATCCACAATAGTCTCAAGCATCTTAAAATCCTTGCGTATCGCGGCGTAGTTTTCCCATGGAATGTTTTTGATGATATCCCGCCGCTGACAAAACTGTTCTGCCGCCGTTCTCACGCAGAAAAATGCATCAAACTTCGCCTTCGTGATTAGTCGTCTGCCCTTTAAATAGCGGCGGCCTTTATCCGTATTGTCGACAAATGTTTTGCAGTCGTCGATTATTGCCTTATCGTATGCGTCCCGACTTGCTATTGCATTGAGCAAAAAGGTCTCCATCGCACCATTCTCATCAAACGGTATCACCAGAACCAGTAGCTTAAACTGAATCTTGTCACCTGCCTGCGTCTCCATCTCGCATGCGGACCACTGATTGTTTTTGAGTCCCTCGGTAAACACCGCTTTTTCCTGCGTCAGAACACGCTCCATATTTTGTATAAATTCACACTCCGTGCCAGAATCATCACGATCTGTGACAATGACAATAGAACGAAAATAATTGTCATCAACCGGAGATTCCATATAGTTCTTTTTTAATACCTCTGACAAACCTTCCGCCATCCTGCTGCAGCCGCCCACCCCGGCGATTGTGAGGGTGCTGCCGCCTTTGTACAGCCGCCTCGATTTTTGATTCGCAATCCGAAACTGCACTGTCTGGCTCTTTTCCGTATCCTGCCATCCACATGCCTTCTGCATATAATACTGCAGTAGTGTGTAGTCTGTTGACCCCTCACAGAGGATTATCGCATTCTTTATCGTAACTCAACACCCCAATCATCCTGTGCCTTGACCGCCTCCGCGCAGCACATCTTTCGCACGAGATTTTTTCCGTCTTTTTTGTATAATGTGTACAGGTTGATCTTGTCCTGCAGTTGCGGGTCACACCGCAGAACCCTGCCGATCGCCTCGAGGCTGTGGGATGTCAGAAAAACCTGCACATTGAGCTTCTGGGCACTCTGCAATATCCAAGAAAAAATGTGGTTCATGGCAGATGTGTGGATCGCCGTTTCAAACTCGTCCAGCAAAAGTATGCCATCCTTTGCTTTCACGACTGCCGCCAGCAGAACCAGCGCCTTCTTCATGCCATCCCCGTACACGCTAAGCGGCATTGCCTTTTTGTGCCTAGTGGACAAAATGATATACTCCGACGCGCTGCCCGACTTGGTAATATTGATAATGCTGTCATCAAACTCGTGCAAAATTTTCATCAACTCCTGATAAAGGGCGGGACTTTCCATCACCTCATCGAGCAGAAGTTTTCCGTCTGTGTGCTCCGAGGGCGCTATATAGACTGCCGGAAAAAAATTCCTAGCCGGCTGTTCCGCGGGCACCCCTGTCTGAAAATCATAGATATCGTATTCCTGCATAAGCAGGGGATTCGAGCTGCCCCGAATTTTCAGATGGATGCGTTTTGTCTCGATATACAAGTTTTCATCGGAAAAATCCGGCTGTCTGCGGCCGTTGATTTTCTCCAGTTCGCTCCCTGAAATACGCAGATCCTGAACCACTGCCTCGAGCGTTATCTCGTGCTGGGTGACACAGCGCAGCCGGACCCTTTTTTTTTCATCTGTGAGTTCCTCCACTCCCCCAGCCCCCGATGAATTTGTGTCGGAACGGACAGCTTTTGTGACACTGTTGTAAGAAATCCGAATTTCCATATTATCCGCTTCTGTGGGAAACAGATTTAAAAGCCCCATATAATAATTACCGTTTCTTCCCAGCCTGCACATCCTTATCCACGTTGAGATACTATTCGGGTTCCCTAGTCCTGAAAGCACTTCAAGCACGCTTGTCTTGCCGCTGTTGTTATTTCCCGTCAGAATATTGATATCGTTCAGCCCATCTAAGCACAAATTCTTCAGCCCGCGATAACAGTCAACATTCAGCTTTGATATATGTCTGCCCGTATTCTCCACCGCCATTCTTTCCCTATACTATCCTCTATACTAACAAAATCTCACGCAAATGTAAACAAATACCACAAAGGAAAAATAAGACGCAAACCTTTCCTGATTTCCGTCTTATCCGATTTCCCTATGAACTTTCCTGCGATCACAGTTCGTCCGCAATCGCCGCGGAGGACACAAATGTCCCGACTACCGAGAGCACGACCGCGAGGATGATAATCAGCATTCCGCCCATCAGCAGTATCAGGGCTGCTCCGCCGTTGTCCGCAGCGTCCGCCGTCTTTGCCGCCTGATCCTCCACTGTGTTTTCCACGGTTGTCTCCGCCGCCTGCGCGGTGCACGCGCCGAACGAGAACGCTGAGACAAACACGCCCACAGCCAGGGCAAGCATCAACTTCCAGATGCCGCAGATATGATTCTGTTTTGTCATTGAATCCACCTTCTCCACATATATTTTCGTTCAATCTGTCTGCCGC
>CAMWOK010000013.1 GCA_947175845.1 uncultured Lachnospiraceae bacterium
AATTGGTTATCGTGTCGGGTAGAGCATAGATCACAGAACAAGTCGCTATGAGAACAAAGGGTACAGATTATCGGATGGAGTACAGATCACAGAGCATGTCGCTATGAGAACAGAGGGTGCAGATTATCGGATAGATTATAGAACAAGTCGCTATGAGAACAGAGGGTACAGATTATCGGATAGAGTACAGCGCACAGAACATGTCGCTTTGAGAACAGGAGGTTTGGATGAAAGATTTCAGGGCATATATCCGGGAGAACAACAGATGGTTTGCGGGGATGCTGTTTCTTGTGCTGGTGATGACGGCGACAATGCTCCTGAACGGGATACCTTTTTGGGAGATCGGTTATGGAATGCTTTTGTGTCTGTCTGTCATCACAGTACTGACGCTTGCCGGATATGGAAAATATCGTAAAGGTCTGCTGCAGATAAGAAAGATGCAGAAGAATATCGGAGTGGCGCTGGGCGAGATGCGTGCACCGGAATATCTGTATGAGCGGCAGTATCAGGACTGCATCCGCATCCTTGCGCGGGAAAAGGACCGGATTGAGAATGAGATGCGTGCTCAGCAACAGGATCTCACGACCTATTATTCTATGTGGGTGCATCAGATCAAGACGCCGATTGCCGCGCTGAAGCTCCTGATTGACGAGGAGATGAACGCATATCTGGACATGGAGGAGCTGGAAGAAAATGACACGCGTGTCATAAGTGTGCAGCAGAAGCAAAACGAGCTGTTTCGCATTGAACAGTACGTGGACATGGCGCTGCAGTACACGCGCCTTGGCGCGCAGACGAACGATTTTGTGTTTGAGAAGGTGCGGATGGACGACGTGATCAAACCGTCGATTCTCAAGTACGCGAAGCAGTTTATACAGAAACACCTTTGCCTGCAGTACACGCCGCAGGACATCGCGGCGGTCACGGACCAGAAGTGGCTGGGCTTCGTGCTTGACCAGCTGTTGTCCAACGCGGTCAAGTACACCAGGCAGGGCGGTGTGCAGATCTGTGCGTTCTGCTCGGAGGCAGGCGTGCATATCGTTGTGGAGGATACGGGCATCGGCATCAGCGCGCAGGACCTTCCGCGGGTCTGTGAAAAGGGCTATACGGGCTGCAATGGACATGTGAATCCGTATTCCACAGGGATAGGGCTGTATCTGTGCAAATCCATCCTGGACCGACTCGGGCACCCGTTTTACCTCACCTCACAGCAGGGGAAGGGAACGCGGGCGGAGGTTGTGATTGGCCAGTCTGCTTCCCGGCAGTTTTTATCATAGGATCTGGTCTGTGTCAGAGGGGACGTACAGCACGATATCCTTGATCTGGCAGTCCAGAATCCGGCACAGGTCGTTGAGCGTCTTGGTGGATACATCCCGGTTGTGTTTTAAACGGTGGAGTGTGCTGCTTGACATATGGTGCTTGTTGGTGAGGGAATACCAGCTTTCATTTGATTTCTTCAGCGTTTCCCAAAACGGGGAGTAGACAATCATACCGCAGTTCTCCTTTTCTCGTTAGTATTTAACTTTAGAATAAAATATATTCTGATACTTGAATATCTTCGGAAAAAAGAATATACTTAATAGACATGGGAATAGGCTGTGCGCGGTATCATGGAAATAGAGGAGGAGCTTCAATGGAAGAAATCAATTATATTACAGATGCGGAAAGAGAGAACTGTCAGAGGGTTGCGGATGCGTTTGCGGAGCTGTATGAGATGGCGGATGTCGTCGTGGCGGACGCCGGAAAGTACGGGTTTGTAAAGCTGCAGTACTACATGCAGCCGCAGGGTTTTGAGGTGATATCAACCTACACGGACAGCGAGGAACTGTTTGAGGACCTGTGGCAGGACTGGTTTGAGGAGCAGATGATTTCGCAGGTGCTCGGGACGCCTTTTGAGGAACTCGATTACGATGAAATCTTCGCGCGGCTGTCCGCCGAGAAGCAGGATGAAATCATGGCTCAAAAACAGTATTTCAGAGAGAAAGCAAACGCTGTGTAGACACACCCCGGGCAGACGAGAATAAAGTCTGACCGGGGTGTTGTGGTTGTAACTTCGACCGGAGATCCGTTGACAATTATACGAAAATACGCTACTTTTAATATATCAACACAAATCTTTCTCCTGTGAATGCGCTTTGCAGGAAAGAACGCCCGCCGCTGTGGGCAGGAGGGATCGCCATGAAAAAATTTATCATGTTTGCAGTTTTTGCCATATTGCTTCCAGCCTTGATGCTCTCCACTGCGTTGCTTGCATATCTGCACTTTTTTGCATCCAACGACAAAAATCCTGCAGGGGAGTGGACCGCAAGCCTCGACATGACAGAACAGGCTGCTGTCACGGCACTTGGCTGGCTGCAGGACGTGGAGGCAGCCTCTGTCTCCATGCAGGATATGGAGGCTCATATGCAGGGGCTGACGATCCGTGTGAACCTGGACTTTGTGCAGACTGCAAAAGAGGAGGGGACTTTTTCGTGCAGTGTTTTGCCCGAGAGTTATGAGACCTGCAGACAGGCGGCATACGAGGGATTTGCTGCGGCTTTTCGGGAGGTTGTCGCACAGCGGCTTCGCATGGCAGGCTATGCGGGAGGCATGGACGAGGAAGCGATCGAAGCGCTCGTTGCAAAGACATTTGGGATGTCCACGGTCGAGTACCTGATGTTCTGCGTGCCGGACCTTCTGCCCGCGCTTGAGAAGCTGCAGGCACAGTATGACGGCGGCGGTTCTTATCAGGCGGCAGAGGGCACGCTCACCCGGCAGTTTGTGGACGGCAGCGGCCAGCTGACTGACACCAGGGTGGAGCGCTATATCCGAAAGGACGCCACGCTGGTTCTGACAGAGGAGAGCGGCACGGATTTCAGGGGTTACTTTTCCGACCACTATCCGGTGATATACACTTTGCGGCAGTCTGCGGATCAATGAGTTGTCCTAAAGGATTTTCCGGCAAACATCAGCGCACAAATGAGTTTTTTGCGCATTTTGCAGGAGAAGCGTGCGTTTAGAAGGGAGATTGTATGAAGAGCATTTTCAAGAAAATAGAATCCTTTGTTCTGGCGGTGATCGTGGTGTGCGCCATCCTGCCGTTTCAGGCGGATGCCAGCTATGAAATCCCCGGAGTCTGTCAGGTGCAGACGGACGTCGGCATTGCGGGCGTGGTAAAAACGTTGGATTACAGCTATGAGAACAACACTTACCTCTCCCTGCGGGATGTCGCCATGTTGCTTGGCGGCACAGGCAAAGCCTTCTCGCTGGATATCACAAAAAATGCGGTGGCACTGAATACAGGGGGCGCCTACGTGCCGGTTGGAAGCGAGAATATCCCGTGGGAGGACAGCCAGAATCCCGATATCGCCCTCAGGCGCAATGAATTTACAGTCAACGGTCAGAAGGTGTATTACTACACGCTGATTATGGCGCTGCCTTCCGGCGGTTACGACTGCTTTATGATGGCGGCGGATCTGGCGATGATTCTGGATGTGGATATCCGTGTTCCCGGTTCAGGGATTGTGCAGATCAACACGCAGGCGCCGTTTGAGATTGTCCCGGCGGCGCTGGAGCAGGCGGGCTATTTCTACGGAGTCAACGGCGTGCTGGTGGGGGATGCCACCACAGGTGAAATCTATTATCAGTATCAGTCTGACACGGCATATCCCATCGCCAGCACATCCAAGCTGATGACCTGCCTTCTGACAATGGATGCCATCTCGGCGGGGCAGATTTCCCTGGAACAGACCGTCACCGTCTCGGAGGCGGTCCGGGCGCTCTCCGCGTCCGCCGACGGAGTGATTTCCTTTGAGGCAGGGCAGCAGATCACCGTGCAGGAGCTTCTCATTGGTGCCCTTCTGCCCTCCAGCAACGAGTGTGCATTGTGTCTGGCGGAGACGATTGCCGGCTCGGAGGCTGCGTTTGTCCAGTTGATGAATCAGAAGGCGCAGGAGCTGGGACTTTCCCAAGCGTATTTTTACAACAGTCACGGCCTTCCCTCCTTCTCGGAGGATCCGGTTCCTGCGAAGCGCCAGAACCGCATGAGCGCGGATGATATGTTTCGTATGGTGTCCCACCTGCTACGGGTGTATCCGCAGGTCAGAGAGATCACTTCCCTGCAGGAGGCAACGCTGCCGTCCCTCGCGCTGGAAGTGCGCAACTCGAATCCGCTTCTGCGCAATATGCCGGAAGTCACGGGCTTAAAAACCGGCACAACCAACAAATCCGGCGCCTGTCTGGTCACGTCTCTCGCCGCAGACGACGGGACAATGGCACATGATCTGGTCGTCGTCGTGCTGGGCACAGAGGATTCCATAGAGCGCGGGCGCGTCTCGGGACTGCTGGCCAGATATGCGCTCTCGGCTTTTCATACCGGCAGAGCTGAATTGGAACATGACACAGCTGCCCAGGTACTGCCCACAAATGCGAATGCGGCGGTGGACTGGATCCTGCGGACCGCACAAAAGGGAAAGGAGTAATGCCGAGCAGTCCTTTGACTATGCGCGATACGCGGCAGAAAATCCAGATGTAGCCGCATATTACGGAGTCGATCCAAGCGCACTTTATCAGCATTATATGACGATCGGGATCCTGGAAGGCCGGACAGCTTATCCGACTGATAAAAATACCGAAGCGATCGTTAAGATCTATGATCTGGCAGAGAACATCACAAGAGACTGCACGACTGACAGCCAGCGGATCAACGCTGTCCATGACTGGATGGTTCGCAACATCGCATACGACTACGACAATTACCTTGCAGACACCATCCCACATCGTTCTTACTATCAGGAAGGGGCTATCCTGTATGGGACAGCCGTTTGCAGCGGATATGCTAGGACATTCTGCTCTTTTATGGATGTGCTCGGGATCGAATGCGAATACGTGAGAGGACAGGGAAACGGCGGTGGTCATGCATGGAACCGTGTCCTGCTCAACGGCCGATGGCTCTACATCGATGTTACCTGGGACGATCCTGTGCCGGATCGCGGACCGAACGCACCGATCCGTTACACCTATTATCTGGTGGAGGATCCGACATTTGGCGGGACACATGTGCCGGAGGAGTGAAAAATCGGATACCGTTGCCCCAAAATCTATGTAACAAGGCCAGCTCTTTATGGAGCTGGCCTTTTATGCTTACACAATACTACTTATCGGAGAAACTCCTTAGAGTTTCTCCGGTTCGGGATAGTCCACACCAAACGTATCGACCGTGACGCTCTTCATTATCTGATCTTCGAGCGGCCTGTCGGAGTAATCGGTGATTGTGGTCGCGATCTTGTTCACGACATCCATGCCTTCAATCACTTTCCCAAACGCCGCGTAACCGCCGTCAAGGTGCGGGCTTGTCTTGTGCATGATGAAAAACTGGCTTCCGGCGGAGTCGGGCATCATGCTTCTTGCCATGGAGAGCACGCCGGGCTTGTGTTTCAGGTTGTTCTCAAAGCCGTTCTGCGCAAATTCCCCGGCGATCGCGTATCCCGGCCCCCCGGTTCCGGTTCCCTCTGGACATCCGCCCTGTATCATAAAGCCGTTGATAACCCTGTGGAAAGTCAGGCCGTTGTAGAAGCCCTTCGTGACCAGGCTGATAAAATTGTTGACGGTGTTGGGGGCTGTCTCAGGATAAAGTTCTGCCCGAATGACGTCGCCGCTGTTCATTTCGATGGTGATAACTGGATTTTGTGCCATAATAACATTGTCTCCTTTGATATTTTTTACATTTTTCCGCGTTTGGAATAACATTGACCTATTATACAACAAATCAGAAAAAATTGGTAGTATGAAATATTGCAGCGGTCAGTTCGCTGCCTCCAGCGCCGCAACATAGCGCGCTATCTCGCCGGCGGCGTCTGTGACAAAGCGGTCAAGCTCCTGTCTGGAGAGATAGGTTTCGCGCTCCACGACGTTTGCGGCGCCGTCCGCATAGAAGTCCAGGATGAAGCGCCTGCGCTCCGCAAAGGCAGTCTCTGAGAAAAAGTCCAGGTACGTGTTTCTGACGTCGGGATTGTCGCGGTAGATGCGAAATGCCTCGAAGGCAGGATGCGCCCTGAGATACATAAAGTCGAGGTCGTACCAGTCGCGCTTGATCGTCTGCCAGAACAGACTGCAGTCAGATTCAAACAGTGCGCGCTGCTGTTCCTTCGCAGGCAGGACTATGTCCCGTGCCCAGATTTTGTCCGTGATCAGGTGTGTGAGGTAGCCGAGATAGAAGGCATAGTCCTTCGCGGTGCAGGATGCGCGCTGTTCGGGCGTAAAATACTGGTCGATAAACCTGTCTTCGTGGATCACCTTGATCCCATCCGCATCCAGGGTGCGGAAATGAGAGAGCTCCGCGTCGGGCAAAAAGCCGGTGCCGTCCGCGTTGGGGACGCCGCTGTCCGGCGCAATATTTCCCAGAATAAATGTGTCCTTTTGTTCGATATGCAGTTTTTGACAGAGCTGCTGTGCAACCCGCAAGTGAATGATCCATGAGGCCATACGTTGTACCACGTTCCTTTCCATTGTAACAGTTCAGCCTTCAACTTCCTGTTCTGTTTTTTTACATCCGCTCCACATAGGATGCGACGTCCGCCCAGGAGGAAAACGCCGGCTCACATCCCAGGTCGACATTGTCTTGCGGGTAATCTGAATATTCGCGAAATTCCCGGATGCATTTCCCGTCCTTGATGTGGAGAAACTCTGCCGAGCAGGTGTCGTCGCTGAAATAGCCAAAAATCAGCTCCCGTCCCTTGGCAATGTCAATCATTTCCGCTGTATCGACAAACTCAAAATAATTGTTCGAGAAGTCCTCGAACCGAAAGAAAGTTTCTGTGTCGTCCGCCGCGCAGTAATAGAAGGTATCGCCGTGCGATACAAGATTATAGCCATTTAATACAGGGTCCTTCTGCCAGTTTCCGGCAATTTGCGCCGCCTCCCGAAACCACGCCATTGGCTCTTCAATATTTTTCTTTTCAATCAACAATACAGACATAATACATGCTCCTTTCCGATCAATTAACAAGATCAGTATAACAGAATTTCAATGAATAAGCGAGCAGATTATAGAAGGGGTTTTGTTTTTGCAATATCAGGCACAAAAAGGCTGTGCTGCGTAAAAGCCTTTTTGCGCTGTAAATATTGTGTTGCATACTGTGTTCTATCTTTGTTAAACTATTGACGAACGGTGTTTTTTCTTATATACTTGTATTAAAAAAAATACAATTGTGCGGAAAAATGGGGAAACGGATGGAAAAACGAAATTACAGGGCACGGGCAAAAATCAATCTGGCACTGGATGTGTGCCGACGTCTCGAAAACGGATATCATGAAGTGAAAATGGTCATGCAGACCGTCGATATCTATGACGAGCTGGAATTTAAGCAAAGAAAGGATCCGGATATCATCCTGTCCGTGGACAGCAGGGATTACCTGGGGGATTTGGAGAACAACCTGATCTTCCGGGCGGCAAAGGTTATGAAGCAGCGCTACAATATTCAGCAGGGCGTTGAGATCCGGCTCAGGAAAAATATTCCAGTGGCGGCCGGGATGGCGGGAGGAAGCACCGACGCGGCAGCCACAATGATCGCCATGAATGAGATGTACGGGCTGGGGCTGTCCGAGCAGGAGCTGATGGAGACGGCGGTTGGCCTTGGGGCGGACATTCCGTTCTGCATCATGCAGGGGACTGCGCTGGCGGAGGGAATCGGGGAGAGACTCACGCCGCTTCCGGCGCCGCCGCAGGCGTCGCTGCTGATTGTCAAACCGCCGATCATGGTGCCGACACAGTGGGTGTACGAGCATCTGCGGCTGGACACCATCGAGCGCCACCCGGATATAGACGGCATGGTTGAGGCGCTCGGTCAGGGAGATCTGAAGGGAATTGCGGACCGCATGGAAAATGTCATGGAGACTGTGACGGAGAAGCGCTATCCCATCATAACGGACATCAAACGGATGATGTGCGCAAACGGGGCGGCAAACGCCCTGATGAGTGGCAGCGGTCCGAGTATTTTCGGCGTGTTTCTCGAGGAGGAAGCGGCGCGGGCGGCAGCGGTCTATATCGATCAGACGCTCAGAACGAGAGGAATTGAGGCGCGGGTGGCCGTAACAGAATTTTACAACAGGGATTAGTGATTGGAGGCGGAACATGAGCATGATAAAGGACGAGGAATATTTGCCGCTCAGGGATGTGGTGTTCAATACGCTGAGACAGGAGATCCTCACTGGAAAACTGAAACCCGGGGAGCGTCTGATGGAGATTCATCTGGCGAACAAGCTCGGCGTGAGCAGGACGCCGATTCGGGAAGCGATCAGAAAGCTCGAGCTTGAGGGGCTGGTGATCATGATCCCGCGGCGCGGCGCTGAGGTCGCGCAGATCACATTAAAAAGCCTCCAGGATGTCATGGAGGTGCGGCGGGCGCTGGATGTGCTCGCGATTGAGCTGGCCTGCGAGCGCATGGGGCAGGAGGATCTGGACAGCCTCTATCAGGCATGTGAGAATTTCCGCTCCGCTGTCAAGACAAAGGACACGCGGATGCTCGCAGAAGCGGATGTGGCGTTTCATGATAAAATTGTGCTGTCGACCGGCAACGCCAGGCTGATCCAGCTGGTCAGCAACCTGTCGGAACAGATGTACCGGTACCGGTTTGAGTATCTCAAGGATGACACTTCCCATGAGATGCTGCAGCAGGAGCACATGGAAATGTACCAGAGCATTCTGAGGAAGGACCGGGCCACTGCGGCGGATGTCGTGCGAAAGCACATCGACAATCAGGAGGAAGCCATCATCAAGCAGCTCCAGCTTGAAAAAAATGATCGGAGAAAAAGTGTATATTAAGATTTATTTATGTCCATACTTACTGAAAAAGACATGGGAGGTATGGACATATGTTTTTGTGGAAAAACTGGTTAAAAAATATAGTGACGGCATTGGGGATTGTGCTGTGGGTCGGCGCGCTCACCCCGGAGATTTTCACACAGCTTGGACGCGGCTGCATTCTTGACGAGAATGGGGAGGAGCTCACAGCCGAGGACGCGGAAGCGTTCATGGAGTCCTATTTTTATGGGAGCAAGGAGGCCGGGAGCGCTGTGGAAATCCGGTACAGGTTTGCCCTGCTGGAACTTTTTAATTAACGTGGAGGTGGATGATATGACGAAGCAGGTGCTGGTATCAATACGCGGGCTTCAGTTTGTTGACAGTGAGACAGGACAGTCGGCTTCCGACGAGGAGCTGGACCAGATCGAGACGATCTGCCTGGGAGAGTATTATTATCGAAACGATGCACACTATATTCGGTATGAGGAGATTGTGGAGGACGTTTCGGAGTCGGTCAGAAACATGATCAAGCTCAAGGGAAAAGAGTTTTCACTCTGGAAGAAAGGCCCTGTCAATGTGCAGATGGTCTTTTCCGAGGGGAAAAAAACCATGACAGATTATTTTACCCCGTTCGGAAATATTCTGATTGCGATGGATACCCGCGAGGTCCGCGTGACAGAGAGTGAGGACTGCATAAATATACATATCGCTTACGGGCTTGAGGCGAACTATCAGTTTATAGCGGACTGCAATATCACGATTGAGATCAAGAGCAGCGGCAGCCCGGAAAATGAGTGACATGGAAAGCCTGGCTTCCATGTCACTCACTGCATTGGTTCTTGTGGATTGTCCCGGCGGATCTCGTCGAGCAGGTGCTTCATGCGCCGCTCCATCTCAGAGAGTTCCCCGGAGTAGTTGCGGAAGGCGTCGGCCGTCTCGTCGGGCGTCTCCCCCTTGTAGCAGATCCGGTGCTCCATGCTCGCCCAGAGGTCCATGGCGAGGGTGCGAAACTGTATCTCGACCGGATAGTACTGCATCCCCTCGATGCGGTAGACGGGGATACCCAGCACCATATGATAACTCTTGTATCCGCTCTCTTTGGGATAGTGGATGTAGTCGCTCTCCTTCAGGATCAGCAGGTCTGTCTGCGCTTTCACCAGCGAGAGAATGCTGAAAATATCCTCCACAAAGTAGCATATGACGCGGATGCCCGCGATGTCTGTCAGGTTATCCTTGGCTGTGTATGCCGTGACTGGCAGTTTCTTGCTCGACAGCTTTTTCTCGATGCTCTTTCTGCTCTTGATGCGCGCCTGTATGTTGTGGATGGGATAGTCCCTGTATTTTTTTCTGTAATCTTCGTTCAGTCCGTTCATGCGGACTTCAAGCCGTGTCATCGCTTCCCGGTACGGCTCCACCAGCTGGTCGTACTCCTCTTGCGGGATGCGCTCCACCTTGGAAGGAGCGATGAACGCGAGCGCCTTCGGTGGGTCATAAATTCCCTCATTCGTTACTTCTTTTAAGATGTCATTCTGAAATTCATTTTTTCTTGCGATCAATAAATCCGCCCCCTTGATGCATGTAGCAGTATCAACACAATAGGTTTACCCTGTCATGAGACACCGGCCGCTCCATTCATATTATGCATGTTTTTGTGGTTGTTTCACACAAAATCGGCACTGTGCAGAGGGTGTTTGAAATGTCTACATGCGTTACATACCTCTATATATTCAATATAGCTCAAAAGCGGCGCAAAAGCAATGAGAAATGTATAAAATTAACAAAATGATTATAAAATTATTAAGCTTTTTGTTTATAATGTGTTATGAAAAACAGATGGTCTCAGTGGCAGAAAGACTGGAAGTGTAAGGGTGCATCGCATGAATTGATAAAGATTTTCATTTAATCATATTTTGCGTAAAAAATTTTCTAAAATGTATTGACAGAAATACAGTTCATCAGTACAATGAAGATCCAATTTACGACAAAATGCAAAGGAGGATGCGATATGATTTATACAGAAATGGAAAATCTGGGACATTATCAAGGGCTGGGGGAGTGTCTGGATAAGGCGGTCGGCTATCTGTGCAGCCACGATCTGGGAAATCCCAGGGCGGGGCGCTATGAGATTGACGGGGACAGCGTGTACATGAATGTGTTTGATTACGAGACGCTGCCGGAGGATGAGGCGGTTTTTGAGGCGCACAGGGACTATGCGGATATTCATCTGCTCGTTTCAGGAGAGGAGTGTGTCGGCGTTTCGGATCGATCCCGAGTGACGGTGGCAAATTTTGATGAAACACAGGATTTCTTCGCGATAGATGGCGCAGTGGAGCAGTATGTAAATCTGGTGCCCGGAAAGGTGCTGATTCTTCTGCCGGAGGATGCCCACAAGGTCAAGATTGCTGTGGGAAGTCCGTCCACTGTAAAAAAAGTTGTTGTAAAAGTATTGGTGAAATAAAAAAGCGCGTGCATGTGCATGCGCTTTTAACTTTATATGAGCTTTAAAGTGCGAAGTGTTTTTGCGATGCCGTCATCCCAGGAGCAGTCCGCTACATAGTCTGCAGTTTCTTTCAGGGAGTCGGATGCGTTTCCCATAGCTACGCCAATGCCGGCCTGGCAAATCATTTCCATATCGTTTGTGCTGTCGCCAAAGGCGATGATATTTCTTGCGCGGAGGCGCAGTTTTCTGAGCAGCAGATTTAGCGCTGCCATCTTGTGGACTCCGGAGCGCATCACATCAAACCCGTTTCCGTCGTGAAACAAATCCGTCGGGAAATATTCGCGTATACAGCAGTTGAGCTGCGTGTTTCCGTAGATGCTGATGCCGACTGGAAGGCGCTTTTTGTGGGTTTTTCTCTCGCGGTCCAGGTAGGTACACTGTGCGTCCATCCCCGGACCGACATCCCACAGGCGGCAGCCAGCGTCATAGTCATAGTAGATACAATTTCTGTCGGCATACTTCAATACCATAGCTCCGTTGTACTGTCCGGTCAGATCCACCAGCAGCTGTGTGTCCTTTTTGGAGAAGGTTTTGGAAGAAATGCACAGATCATGCTGATCGGCAATCAAAGCCCCGTTGGAAAGGATGTAATAATCCGGCGCAATGGATTCTGTGACATCCCGGCACAGCATAACCTTTGTCCGGCCAGTAGCCACGATAATCAGGCAGCCTTTCGCACGCAACGCTCTTGCGGCAGTGATGGACGAAGGCAGCACCCTTCCGGTCCGGTAATCATACAGCGTTCCATCTACATCAAAGACAGCTGCTTTTATCAATTCTATGTTTTCCATATTTGGCACCCTCCTGTATATGTTTGACTGTCCCCCGAATTGAGTGAGGGAAAATCAATATACACCTTTTGGGGCCTCTGTGCAACAACTTTTTTGCTTTTCTGAAATATTCAGAATATTCTGATAATTTTTTATACTAGCGCAGCGGCTGTATTTTTCCGAGGACAGCGGCGGAGGTCTTCTCTTTATTTTGGGTGGACTCCTCGAGGTTGCGGCAACAGTACTCTGTGTACAACACGTCGATAATATACAGGTTTGCCATCATGACTGCGGAGGAGCCGGATTGAAAGGGACCTTCGCTCACACCGCAGATAATGACAGCGTCACACAGCTCAGTGAGCGGGGAGGTTTCATAGCGGGTTACGGCAATAATTTTGGCGCCGCGCTCCCGGGCGATATGGGCGATCTCCACGATATCGCGTGTTGAGCCGCTGTAGGAAAAGATAACGGCTGCGCTCTGCGGGGTCATCAGGGAGGTGGCGAGGGCGTGAAAGGTAGGATCGGATTCGCAGTGAAACTTCCGGGACACGTTCATAAACTGGTGCTTGGCCATCTGCGCGACCAGCTGTGAGTTGCCACAGCCCATAAAGTGGACATCGGCAGCTTTCTGGATGTAGTCGCTTGCCAGAGTGACCATTTTGGGATCCAGGGCAAGTGCGGCCTTGTGGATTGCGTCGCACTGCACTGCGTCAATCTTGGAGATAATATCGTCGATAGAGCTCTCTGAGGTAAGCTTTTGTGTCAGGTTGTTGGAGGCGCTTGTCACAGATTTGACAAGTTCGGTGCGAAATTCGCGGTAGCCATTCAGGCTGAGCCTCCGGCAGAAGCGGGAGACGGTTGCCACGCTGACATTGCACTCCCGGGCAAGATCTTCGATGGATAAGTTCAGCACACTGGCGGCATTGGTCAGTATGTACTGTGCCAGACGGTTTTCTGATTCACTGAACAGATTCGTTCCGCTGGCAATCTGTGATAAGACATCAAAAGAAAAATTCATAATGGTTTCCATTCTTGTTTTCATATTTGTTTTTTCTGTTTTTTGGCGATAATATTTATTCTACACCTGTTAGAAGGAACTGGCAAGAAAAAGGCAGACAATCACTTTTAGTACAAATTCACAAATTATTTGACAATTATTGTGAAAAAATATGACTTGTGCAAATGTAAAAAATTTTCTATAATTTGTAAAAGATGAAAAAAATTATCACAAAAATAACAAATGTAAAGGAGGTCATGTATGAGTTCAAAAAAGACGCAGGTAAAAACGTACTTAAAAAATCATTTGATACTGTATCTGATGATGGTGCCAGGAGTGGTCGCACTGGTTCTGTTCTGCTATGTGCCCATGTACGGAATTGTGATTGCTTTTCAGGACTTTAATGTGTTTGAGGGCTACTTTGGCAGCCCATGGGTGGGGCTTGGGCATTTTCGGACGCTGTTTTCGGATCCGTATTTCTTCCGCCTGATGAAGAATACGTTTCTGCTGGGAACACTTTCTTTTCTGTTTTCCTTTCCCGCCCCGCTGATATTGGCGCTCATCATCAATGAGTGCCGGCTCAACAAGTTCAAGAGCGTGGTGCAGTCCATCAGCTATCTGCCGCATTTTATTCCGATGGTGGTGATGGTTGGAATTATGATTGAACTGTTCGGATCGTATGGTGTGGTCAACAGTGTACTGAACTGTTTTGGGATAGAGTCCATCAGTTTTTTCTCCAAGGTGCAATGGTTCCGGCCGCTGTATATCGGTTCCGCGATCTGGAAGGGTGCCGGTTGGGGTTCGATTATCTACATGGGGGCGCTGACAGCCATAGACACAGCGCTGTACGAGGCGGCAGAGATTGATGGGGCGTCCCGTTGGGACAGGCTGGTGCACATCACACTGCCGTCTATAAAGCCCACCGTTGTGACACTGTTTATTCTCGATATCGGCGGCGTCATGAAGGTCGGGTTTGAGAAGGTGTTTCTGATGTACAGTCCGGCGACGTATGAGGTGGCAGATGTACTGAGCACATATGTGTATCGTCAGGGGATTGTGGCTGCAAATTTCAGCTACAGCTCCGCGGTGGATTTGTTTAACAATGTGATATCTGTGTGCTTTGTTCTCGCGGCGAACTGGATTGCGAAGAAGCTTGGAGAAGAGGGAATTGTGTGAGATGTCTGCACAAGGCGGACGGGAGGTATAGATGTCAAAGAAAATAAAAATAGCGGACTGGATCTTGGCGGGCGTGCTGATGGGGATTGGGCTGGCAACGCTGTATCCCTTGTGGTGGGTGCTGATGACTTCTCTTTCAGACCCGGTGTGGCTGTCCACACACACGGTTGGACTGATTCCGGGAAAATTCAGCATAGATTCCTACAAATTTATCCTGAGCGAGAGCAAACTGTGGGTATCTTATCTCAACAGCATTATCTATGCGGCTGGCTCCACAGTTGTGACCCTCTTTGTGTGCAGCCTGTATGCGTATCCATTGACGCTTGATCAGTTTAAAGGGAAGAAATTTTTTAATACACTGATGCTGATTCCAATGTTTTTCTCAGGGGGAATTATTCCGGCGTATCTGTTGATAACGAATCTGAAGATGCTCGACACAGTCTGGGCAATGATTTTGCCGGGGGCATTTTCCACGTACTATGTCATTCTCTTTCGAACCAACATGAGAGGGATCCCCCAGGAACTGCGCGAGTCCGCTATTGTGGACGGAGCAAGTGAGTTCCGCGTGTACTGGAATATTATTATTCCGCTCTCCAAGGTGATATTTCTGATTATTGCCCTGTATTGCATTGTGGGTTCATGGAATAGTTTTACACCGCCGTTATTGTATCTGTCAGACGAGACAAAAATGCCGCTTTCTATTTATCTGCGGGATCTGATTGTCACGAACTCTACGGACACGACGGAACTGACAATGAGCGGAGGTTCGGCATATTATCAGACGATCGCCTCACAGGGAGGCGGGATCGGAATGCGGATAGCAATCAAGATGGGGACAATTATCGTCAGTGTCGTTCCGATTATGATGATTTATCCTTTTATTCAGAAGTACTTTGTCAAGGGGGTCATGCTGGGATCTGTGAAAGGGTAGGCATTGTATTTGAACCATAAGTTACTTATAAACAGTTTCTTTTGACGGCGTGAAGAACACGCAGGGAGGTAAAAAATGAGAAGACAAGCATTATTGCACAGGGCAGCGGCAGTTGTGATGGCAGGAGCAGTGGCGGTGAGCGCTGCGGCCTGCCAGGATGCATCGGGGAATCCGGGGCGTGCGGATGGAAATAAGACGAATGCAGACGCGGTTTCCCAGGAGAGCACAGGGACGGGTGAGAGCAGTGAGCCGGTGAAGGTGACGGCGCTCTCCACTTGGGCGGTGAGTGACATCCGTCCGGTGAAAGATCAGACACTGGTTGGCCAGTGGCTTGAGGAGCAGCTCAACATGGATCTCGAACTGGTCACAATACCGACAGAGGGCGTGACGACGAAGGTAAATGCCCTGGCGGCAAGCAATGACCTGCCAACCATCCTGTTCAAGACAGGCGACACATCGGACATTGCCAAGGTGAATGAGTTAGGCGAAAAAGGGGTGTTTCTGAATGTGATGGACTATCTGGACAAGGTGCCCAATTACGCGAAATATCTGGAAGATGATTTCATTCGGCGCGAGTTGTCAAACACGGAGGGAAATGTGTACGCCTTTGCCAAAGTGTACACAGATGAGAATATCATGTACACGACGCCCATTATCCGTCAGGATCTTCTCGAGGGCAGCGAGTATTCCAGCACAGGTATAGAGACAATCGAGGATCTGACAGACGTGCTTGTGTATCTGACAGAAAAGATGGGGACGCCTGCGTGGATCCAGAGAAAAGGGTTTAACACATTTATGGAGAAGAGCGGGCTGCTGTGGAATCTGAATCATGTTACCTTTTATGACTACGAACAGGACGCTTTCACGCACCCTGTTCTCGAGGAGCGGACTAAGGCGTATATCGAGTGGCTTCGGGAGCTGCGCAGCCGTGGGGTCATTCATCCCGACTGGGCGATCATGACAGATGAGACCTGGGAAGGGCTTTTGGCTTCCGACAAGGGATTTTTTACCATTGACCGCATGAGCATTATCGGAGACAACAATTTTTCAGAAACATTTGACTGGCAGCCGGTAGATTATCCGAAAATCGACGGAAAGGCATACCTGCAGCCCAATCAGGCAAAGACGCTGCCATCGACGGCATGGGTTATCAACGCAAAAGCCGGACAGGCAGAGATAGACAAGGCGCTGGAGTTTATGGATTTCCTGTATGATGAGAAAAACCATGAGATTTTGACGCTTGGCATCGAGGGGAAGACATACACCAGGGAGGATGCGAACACAATGGCAGGCATCCGATGGCTCATTCAGATTTATGGTGAGAACGCGGACAATCCGGACGCAGAGTTTTTATACCAGCATGGAATTCAGTCATTTACGCGTCTGCAGACACCGATAGACATGACAAGCTTTCCGGGAACGTATCCTGAGGTGATGTATGCCCAGATTGAGCATATTAAAGAGAAGCAGAACGGTTTCCGGCCTGCTGCGCCCACAGTGGCATTTACAGATGAGATCCGGGCACGTCTGACAACGCAGGAGACTTCGCTGAACACATTTTTTGACGAGCAGATTATCAAATTTGTGGAGGGCGAGCGCAGCATGGATGAGTGGGACGCTTTTGTCGCCGAGATGAAAGAGAAAGGCGTCGAGGAGGTTGTCGGGTACTACAATGCAGCCTATGTGGACTATAAAACCAGATAGACATATGTGCAGAGTATGCTCTGTTTCTTATAAGGAGTGTGATAAAAATGGATCAGGCAGATATTGTTGTAATTGGCGCCGGAACGGGGGGCGCAGTGTGTGCTCTGACAGCGGCGCGCTGTGGACTGCATACAGTTCTCGTGGAACAGACAGGGGAGGTTGGCGGAGTGGCGGCGACTACACTGATGGGGTCCTGGGCAAATCTCCTTGTCAATACAGACATGCAGAAAATGACGGGCGGGATTATTCTGGAAATTCTCGAACGTATGGTTGCACAGAGCGCTACGCCTTACCGAACATTGCAGGAAGCGGTCGAAGGAAAGATAGGCAAACCGTTTACAATCCCGTTTCAGCCAGTATGGTATGCGCAGGTTCTATCGGAAATGCTGCGGGAGGCAGGGGTCAGACTGCTGTTAAATACAGTCTTCACAGGCGGAGAGGAACTTCCGGACGGCAGAAAAGATCTGCACTTTGCATTTGGGCCAAAGGCGATAGCGGTCAAGGCGCGTGTGGTTGTAGACGCGACGGGCAATGCGGATGTAGCAGCCAGTCTGGGGGCGGAGGTGACTTCCATAAAAACGGGAACAGAGACCTATGGCTGTCTGATGCGCATTGCCAATGTGGATATTGACAAGACACTCTGCTATATACGGGAGCGCAGACCGTGGGAACCAGACACTGGTTTTACAGCGTGGCTGTCTCAAAAAATGGCGGACTGTCCCGACAAAAACAGACGGCGGCTGGGATATCTTGGAGATCCGGTCACTTACGATCATGCACCGATGGAACATGCGAAGGATAACCTTCTTACACCGGAGCGCTTTGCATATATAGAGGAGCGTTATCGCAGGGAGGGAGTGATTTATACTTTGGAGCTCTGCCTGCTGCGTCAGCTGATGCGCACGGCGGCGGACAGGGGCGATTTTATCCTGGATGACTGCAAAGACGGGCTGCGCGGCGTTACGTTTAACGGGGATGGGATCGCGTACGGCGGCTGGGGAGATGGTGTTGCGCTGTGCAATGTGGCAAAGCCATACGGGTTTAATCCGGCCGATGCGGAGGAGCGCACATGCGCTGTTCTGGCAGCAAGAGATTATAATATCATGTTTTATCGGTTCCTGCAAAAGTATGTGCCGGGTTTTGAGAACGGTTATCTGCTGGACATGGGGCAGCAGACTGTCGCACGCGGCAGCCGGATGATTGTTGGGTGTGATGACGCCAAAACGCTTGCGCAAAGTCCGCTGTATGCGCAGCCGGTTTACATCTTTGGCGGGATTTACAGGCATCAGATGGGCATTCCTGTCCCGTATGGAAAGATTGTTTCGAGAAATAAAGTAAATCTGTTTGCGGTCGGGAAATGTGCGTCCCACGGGATGCAGTACCGCAGCCAGATTAGCTGTATGTCGATGGGGGTGGCCGCAGCCACAGCCGCGGATCTGATCTGCAGCCAGGGCTGTACAAGCCACACGCTCAGGCCAGAGGAACTGGCAGAGCGGCTCAAACGGATGGAAGTAGTGATATAGGAGGAGATGAAAGTGGGAAAATATTTTTTTCTTGACCGTGGTATCCTGGTGGGATATCACATGTCAAATGCCAGAATTGAACTGAACAAGCTGCAGAAGGATACCTGCAACAATCCGCTGTTTGGAGAGGGGTTTTTTGAGGAGCCGCCGCTTCCGTGGGAAATCCGCTATGACAACGGTTATCCCAACATCATCTACGATCCAGTGTATCAGATATACCGCTGTTATTATACCTGTATCACCTACGATGAGAGCGCGGCGGGAACACCGCTTGCAGAGCGCGGTAAAACAGACTATAAACCGAAAGAAAATCGCATTGCGTCGCTGTGCTACGCAGAGAGTCGTGACGGGATTCATTTCGTCAAGCCCGAACTGGGGCTGACAGAGTATGCGGGAAGCCGCAAAAACAATATTCTGTTTCGCTATGCCCACGGTACAGGCGTGTTTCTGGATGTGCAGGAAACGGATCCCAAGAGGCGCTACAAGCTGATGACAAAAGTGGAGTACAATGACAAATGTAATTATATGGCGGTCGGTTTTTCGGAGGACGGGATTCACTTTGGCGGACTGATACCGTGGCCAAAATACAATCCGGCAGCAGACACACACAACTTTGTGTTTCGGGACCCGAAGACAGATATGTTTTATCTGTACACGCGCATCTGGCGGAACGGGCTTCGCATCTGTGCAAGGAGTGAGAGTGAGGATTTTATCCACTGGACAGAGCCAAAGGAGGTTCTGCGCGGCAGTGGATTTGAGCGGCAGGTTTACTCCATGCCGGTACTGCCGTATGAGGGGATCTATCTGGGATTTGCATCCATGTATCATGCTGGCGACGCAGACTGTGCGGATTTTGACCTGGTGGATTTGGAACTTGCATGTGCTGCCAACATGGATGACTGGGATTTTGCAGCGCCAGGCCAGCATTTGATAGAACGCGGCAGCGGCAGCTATCCGAGAGGAGCATTTGACTGTGGATGCATCTATGCAGCAGCGCCGATTGTGAAGGAGGACAAAGTCTGGATCTACTATATGGGCGGGAACGGCCGACACACGAATTTTCGCGAGACCTCATTTGCGCGCGGTTTTCTGGAACGGGATAAATTCGCAGGGTATGTGCAAAATAATCCGGCGAAGCAGGCACAGATTATGACAACGCATTTCACAGTATATGGGGAAAACATCTGCCTGCTTGCGGATATCGAGGAGGGCGGCTGTGTGAAAGCCGCGCTGGGAACAAAGAGCGGAAAAGTATATGAGGGGTATGAGGCAAAGGCAAGTGTGCTGACCAGAGGGGCGGATGGTTATTATCAGATACGTTTTCCAGGGAAAACACTGGAGGAACTGCGCAGTAAACCAGTCAGTCTGCACTTGTATTTCGAGAAGGCGAAAGTTTATGCAGTGAAGGGAGATCTGGAAAATTATAAGCTGAAATACTAATGGAAATGCAGAACCGAATCAGAGCGTGCCGCGGCGCGCAGAAAGGGGCAGATATGAGAGACATCAGTAAGTATCAGGGAATTATTCCGGCGTTCTATGCCTGCTATGACGAGAAAGGCGAGGTTGACGAGGGGCGCGTGGAGCAGTTGACAGATTATATGGTAAAGAAGGGCGTGAAGGGCGTGTATGTGGGCGGATCTTCGGGCGAGTGCATCTACCAGAGCGTGGAGGACCGCAAGCGCACGCTGGAGCGCGTGGTGCGCACCAGTGATGGGAAACTGACCATCATCGCGCATGTTGCCTGCAACAATACATCGGACAGCAGGGAGCTTGCAGCCCATGCACAGAGCCTTGGCGTGGATGCTGTCGCAGCGATTCCGCCCATCTATTTCCACCTGCCGGAGTACGCTATTGCGCAGTACTGGAATGACATCTCCGACGCGGCGCCGGACACGGATTTTGTCATCTACAATATTCCACAGCTCGCGGGGGTGGCGCTGACCATGCCGCTGTTTCGCGAGATGATTCAAAATCCCAGGGTGGCTGCTGTGAAGAACAGTTCCATGCCGACACAGGACATTCAGATGTTCAAGGCTGAGGGCGGAGAGGGCTTTGCAGTGTTCAACGGACCGGACGAGCAGCTTGTCGCGGGTCTCGCAATCGGAGCGGACGGCGGAATCGGCGGTACATACGGTGTGATGCCGGAACTTTACATCAGGATCATGGAGTTGGTAAAGGCAGGGAAGCTCGGGGAGGCACGCCAGATTCAGTATGCGGCAAATGAGATTATCTATGCGATGTGCGCGTGCCATGGCAACCTGTACGGCGTGATTAAGGAGATTCTCAAGATGCGCGAAGGGCTTGATATCGGAGGTGTCCGCAGACCGCTGCCGTCCCTTGTTCCGGACGACATGGCACAGGTGAAAAAGTGCGCGGACATGATTGACAGGGCTTTGGAGCGTTTTATTTAGGAGGTTTCATATGACAAAACAGGAATTATTTGAGCGGATAAAAGGAACGGTGATCGTATCCTGTCAGGCAGTTCCGGGCGAACCTTTGTACGTGGAGGAGAAATCCATCATGTACCTGATGGCGCGCGCTGCGAAGCAGGCTGGTACGCCCATGATACGCACCAGCAGCATCCGGGATGTCGTGGCCATCAAGGAGGAGACAGGGCTTCCGGTCATCGGTCTTATCAAGGTGCAGTACGAAGGCTTTGAGAGCTACATCACACCGACGATGAAAGAGGTGGATGCGCTCGTGGAGGCGGGCGCGGACATTATCGCGATTGACTGCACGGATCGGAAGCGCGGGGACCAAAAGAGCGTCAGCGATTTCATCACGGAGGTGCGCACAAAGTACCCGGATGCCGTCCTGATGGCGGATATCTCCACCTATGAGGAGGGCGTGAACGCGTGGAAGCTCGGCATGGATCTTGTGGGGACGACCATGAGCGGTTACACTGCGCACTCTGCAAAACTTGACGGACCGGACTACGAGCTGGTGAGAAAGCTGTCTGCCGCGGTGGACATTCCGGTGATCGGCGAGGGCAGGGTGCACAGCCCGCAGCAGGCGGTGGAGATGCTCGAGGCGGGAGCCTACGCAGTCGTGGTCGGCGGCGCCATCACAAGGCCGCTCGAGATCGCGCAGCGCTTTATCAAGGCGGT
>CAMWOK010000014.1 GCA_947175845.1 uncultured Lachnospiraceae bacterium
GTGGGTATCCATATCTCTGATGACAAGATGCGGCTTTTAGATCCTTTTGACATTGAGATCCGCCCAGGCAACCTGCTTGAGGCTGCAGTGAATGTCCACGCGGCTGAGCGTCGTGTTGTCCCCCCGCGCATTTGGCTCCATGTAGGTCGCAAGCTCTTTCGACCGCTCTTTGTCGAAGGTCTTTTCGTGAAAATCCCTGACAAACGCAAGCTTCTCGTACACGTTCCAGCCCTCGCCGTCGATGATGCGCGTGTAGTACCGCACGGTCTCTCCGCCGACTTGGAGCATCAGAATCCAGTTGTACTCGACACCTGGCTCTATCAGATCCTTGATTGTGACATCTGCCTGTATCCTGCCGTCCCTGTCTTCATATTCGCTGACTTTCGTCTTCTCGACAAGCCGCAGCCCGTCGATGCTCCGTACCTCGAAGGAAATCTCGCTGATCTCATTCCCATATTTGTCAACCACAAACTGAAGCGTGCGGCCCTCCCCGAGCGGCGTGATCGTGTCGCGGAAAAAGCTCCCGTCCATCTCCTGACGCAGCCCGTACAGATAGTTGTAAGCTGTCCCTTTTGTCGTGATGTGCACCAGCGGGAGCGACGCCTGTGCCATGCTGGCCGTCAGTTCCTCGTTGCCCTTATTGTAAATACCGCTGCTCACAAAGAGAGTGATGATAAAAACCACGATGCAGGCAGCCACCTTGCCGATTATCTTCTTCATAGAAATGCTAAACCTCTCTCAATAATTGCTCAAGGGTGGGATTGATATGCAGAAATTCCTCGAGCTGTTCGAGCTCCTTCTGCGCCCTCGTCCCTGCATGGTATTTCATGTGACCGCGCCGGACTGCCCGTATCAGGATATTTTTGGGCGTGTGCTCCATGTCGATAAATTCGAGTATCTGCGTGTCATACCCGCACCGTTCCAGCAATTCCGCCCGGACCGCATCTGTTATGAGCGCCGCCATGCGCTCTTTGATGAGGCCGTATCGCAGCACGGGCGCAAGCGCCTCGCAGGAGATCTGCCGGTTCAGCTCGTGCTGGCAGCACGGCACAGACAAAATCACGCGGGCATTCCACCGCACCGCCTTAGCCAGCGCATGGTCCGTGGCAGTGTCGCAGGCGTGCAGCGTCACAACCATGTCCACCTGTGCCGCGCCAAAGCAGTCCTCGTAGGAGCCTATGTCCCCCACCTGAAACGTCAGCCCGTCATACCCGAACTGCCTGGCGAGCGCCTGGCACTCTGCGATGACATCCGCCTTCAAGTCAAGCCCTGTGACACAAATGTCATAATTGTTCAGTACTTTCAGATAATAGTACAGCGCAAATGTCAGGTACGATTTCCCGCAGCCAAAGTCGATGATCCGCAGCGGGCGCCCTGCGTCGCGCGGAAGATGGGGCAGAATGTCGCGCACAAATTCAAGATACCGGTTGATCTGGCGGAACTTGTCGTACTTTGCCTTCACAATCCTGCCATCCGGGGTCTGCACGCCGAGATGCACGAGAAAATCGACCGGCTCGTTTTGCGGCAGAATGTACTGTTTCTGCCGATCGTGCGCCAAATCAGCGCTCTGCTGCCGTGCCCCGCCCGCCTTCTCTGTGATTGTCAGCCTGCCTTTTTTGCTCACAAGCACGGTCACTGTATGGCGCTGTGTCTCGATCGCAAGCTGCCGGAAATCCGACGTCATCGCCTCGACGATCAGATCCGGAAGCGCCCCGGGCACAAGATTCTGATGATACGCCTTCGTCCCCACAAAACGCTCCGCCTGGTAGCGCAGCCCCTCCTTCCCATTTACGGGCCGCACGCGGAGCTTTCGTATTTTTTCCCGGTCGCGGGGATTGCTCGCCGTCGCACTCAGTATCAGTTCGCCTTCCTCTATATAATTTGTTATGAGTTGTCTTAATTTATCCATAAAAATAATTGTAGCAGAAATTAAGGGCCATTGAAAGACTTTCGCTCCTTAAATTATTAAAAACTGTGCTTGTTTTTTTGCCTTTGCCTATTGACATTTCCTTCCAAATGTATTATTGTATTAATGTATTAAGAAATTAACACACAAGGAGGGTATCACATGGCATGGCAAATGAATTCTGACCGCCCAATCTACTCACAGTTGTACGATAAAATACTTGTGCGGATTGTATGCGGTGTCTATAAGGCCGGAAACCGGCTTCCCAGCGTCAGGGACCTGGCTGCGGAGGCGAGCGTCAATCCCAACACAATGCAGCGGGCCTTCGCGGAGCTCGAGCACAGCGGACTGATAGTGACGCAGCGCAACAGCGGCCGCGTCGTGACAGAGGATATGACAAAGATCGAGACCGCAAGGCACCAGCTGGCGCTGACGCAGGTGCAGAGCTTCATCGCAAACATGCGGGAGCTGGGGTACAACGACCAGGAAATTATGGAGCTCATCAAAAGTATTGTCCAGTAAGAAATAAATGAATCAAATACCGAGGGAGGGAACGAATGTGAACGATAACAACAGTATGGCATATGCGCAGAGCGACACTGCGCAGAATGAGAGCGCACAGAGCAGTCCTGTGCAGAACAACTCCATCTATGCACAGAGCAGTCCTGTGCAGGACAGCCCGTCCTACACCAACATGCCGCTTCTGCAGCTCAACGACCTGTGCAAGCGATATCCGGGAATGGGCAGCTACATGTCCGTCTTCCACATGAATCTGATAATTCCAAGAGGGCGGATCATCGGTCTTCTGGGGCCGAACGGCTGCGGCAAGACAACGCTGATCAAGATGATCAACGGCCTGCTCACACCGACGAGCGGCAGCGTGCTGATCAACGGCATGGCGCCCTGCCCTGCGACGAAGAAGGTTATCTCCTACCTGCCGGAGCGCACCTATCTCGACAATGGCATGAAGGTCTCGCAGATGGTGTCTTACTTTGCCGATTTCTATGAGGACTTCTCGACGGAGAAAGCTTACGGTATGCTGGGCGCTCTCGGCATCAGCAGCGACGCGCGCCTAAAGACGCTCTCCAAAGGAACAAAGGAAAAAGTGCAGCTGATCCTCGTCATGAGCAGACAGGCGGACCTGTTCATACTCGACGAGCCGATCGCCGGTGTCGACCCCGCCGCGCGGGATTATATCCTGCGCACAATCATTACAAACTACAACCCCGGCTCCACGATTTTGCTGTCGACCCATCTGATATCCGACATCGAGAATATCCTGGATGATGTGATTTTTATGAAAAACGGTTCCCTTATGCTGTACACATCCGTCGACTCAATCCGAAGCCAGATGGGCAAGTCCGTAGACACTTATTTCAGGGAGGTGTACGCATGTTAGGAAAACTGTTAAAATACGAATGGAGGGGACTGCGGTTCCCGTTTCTGGTCATGATGATCGTGCTGGCATCGACGACGGTGCTGACATGCAGTGTCATTTATACGATCAACCCCAACTACAACGAGGCGATCCCATGGTACTCGTCAATGGCACTTATGTTCTCCATATTCCTGTATTATTTTGGACTTATCGGGTGTTCGATTGGCCTTTCGCTGATCATTGTGATCCGCTTTTACAACACTTGCTACACGGACCAGGGCTACCTGACCCACACGCTGCCTGTGACCACAAGGCAGATCCTGCACGCGAAGCTGATCGCTGCCTTTGTGGCGGATGTGCTGATGGTGCTGGCCATCGCAATTTCCCTGTTCCTGATTATTCAGGTGACGCTGCACCACATCCTATCGTTTATTCCGGAGTTTACCTACGCGGATCTGATGTGGGAAATCTCGCGGGGCATAGGCGAATTTGAGGAGATCTTCGGCATTCGGATCGGTCTGTACTTTGCATACCTGGCCATCTACAGCCTGATTGGCACCATCGCAAACATTGTAACTTTGTTTGGCTGCGTGTCGCTGGGACAGCTCTACGCCAAACACCGCATCATCGGCGCGATCCTGGCATACTTTATCGTGCAGTTTATCCTGCAGGTTCTGGCATACTTCGCATCCCTGCCAATGTACGCCAGAATGCTGGGTACGAGCTACAATTCCGACTTCTCATTCTTCGGCCTCATGTCCCCGACCATGAATCTGATGTTATTTTTCTCTGTGGCCTTAGCTGTGTTCATGTACTTTGCCAACATGCACATGCTGACAAAGCGGCTGAATCTGGAATAGAAAAACGAGCGCTTGCGCGCTCGTTTTTTTACAGGTTTTGCATTTTTTCGAGCCGCTCGTGCAGCTGCCCGATGCGCTCGAGCTTTGCCGCGTCTGTGACCGCGCGCCCGGACTCAAAATATCTGACACAGATGTCATTTTTGCACTGCTCCCAGTCGGTGCTCCCCGTAGCGGGCTCGAGAAGCTCCTGTCTCGATGCGAGTACCCGCATGAGCTGGCGCACCGTGCCAAGACTCCCGTCTATCATATGTACCTGCGGCGGTATCAGCTCCCGGAATGTGTCCTTGAAATAATTGAAGTGGGTGCAGCCGAGCACCAGCTCCGTGTATCTGTCAAGCGCAAACCCGGAGAGTCTCTCTTTCAGGTAAGCGCTCACCCTGTCTGACACAAACTCGCCGCGCTCCGCAAACTCCACGAGTCCGGGAAGCTCTAACAGATCGACAAGATGCGCGTCATCCACGCGCGCCACCAGCTGCTGAAGCCTGCGCTCGTGCACCGCGAGCGGCGTCGCCACGACCAGCACGCGCTTGCCGCCGCTCTCCGCCACCGCAGGCTTCACCGCCGGCTCGATCCCGATAATCGGAAGGGATGCATACTTGAGGCGCATCTGCTCTGCCGCGACGGCGGTCGCCGTGTTGCACGCGATCACCACCGCCTTGCAGTCATGCGCCATCATAAAGCGTATCACCCCGTCCACGTAGGACACCACCTGCTCCCTGGTCTTCGTCCCGTAGGGAACATGGTCCGTGTCCGCATAAAACAAAAACTTTTCCCGGGGCATCAGCACCAGCGCCTGGTGCAGCAGTGTCATGCCGCCGATCCCTGAATCAAATATACCGATATTCATACAAACTATAATCCCCCGTGTGCATAAAAAACCCGCAAATCCATGTAGACCTGCGGGCGTTATTGAGAGAGCGAATAGCGAGCCAGACTCGCATACGTTGTAAGCTGATTGTTTGCTGCGGTAGTTTCATACCGCACTTATTTGAATTATACAGCAAATTAATATATTTGAAAAGTCTTTTTTTGATTCTTTTGCTTTTTCGTTATATTGACTATATTATCTTTTGTCTTCGTCTTTATTATATACAATTTTACCATCAATAATTGTCATCAGCGTGTTCGTAAACACATCCATAGGATTTCCGTCAAAGACTGCAAGATCTGCATCCTTCCCCGGCTCTATACTGCCGATGCGGTCCGACACCCCGCAGATTTTGGCGGCATTGATGGTCATCGCCGCAAACCCGTCCTCCATCGAGAGCCCATGCTTGACGCTCAGTCCCACGCACAGCGGCAGCGACTGGATCAGGGACACCGGATGATCGGTTGTGACGGAGACTGTCACTCCCGCCTTCGCGAGAAGCCCCGCCGTCTTAAATGCCACGTTCTGCACCTCTATCTTGCTCCGGCTGGCGAGATCGGGTCCCACGATCGCCGGAAAACCAGAAGCGGCGATCTCCTCCGCAATCAGATGTCCCTCGCTGCAGTGGTCGAGCGTCATGTTCAGGCCAAACTCCTGTGCGATACGGATGGCGGTGAATATGTCATCCACGCGGTGCACGTGCGCCTTGAGCGGTATCTCGCGCGCAAACACAGGACGCCATGCCTCATAGTGGAGATTGTAGTCCGCGTTGTTCCGATCGCGCTGGTCGAGATAGTCCCGCGCGTTTACCAGCTCCTCCCGCAGCATCCCTGCAATCGCCATGCGTGTGACGGGGGATGTGTTCATGCCGGCGTAATTCACCTTGGGATTTTCGCCGAAAGCAACTTTCATGGCGGAGGGGAATTTCAGTATCAGGTCGTCAATCCGCCTTCCGCTCGTCTTCACAACGGCAAACTGGCCGCCGACAACGTTTGCGCTGCCGGGGCCAATATTTGCGGCGGTAATGCCAGCCCTGACCGCGTCAGCAAAGGCCGCATCCATCGTATTGATCGCATCGATCGCGCGGAGCATCGGGGTGACGGGATGCACTGTCTCATTGCAGTCATCTCCCTCCTGCCCCTTCTTCTCCTCGGTGATACCCATATGACAGTGCGCCTCTATAAGGCCCGGCATTACCAGGTGATGGTTCACATCTATTTTCATGCAGTCCGCAGACTGAGGCAGATCGATTCGCGGGGATACCTCGAGGATTTTTCCATCCCGGATCAGTATACTGCCCTCTAGGATATCGGTCTGGTACTGTCTGCATATCGCGTCACTCATGCTGCGGATTGCCGCATTTTCCAATAAAAGCATTTTCTGTAAAAACCATGCCCTTCCCTTTTATTCACTCTGCGCGGCAGGCCTGTGCAGCGGGTCTACCGGCTCTCCGTCCTTTGTGAGCTTATAGTAAATGTTCGCGCCTTCCTGCGTGTAGTAGATCGTCGGTTTTGCGACCTTTCCGACTACGTCGCCCGCAGATACCCGGTCGCCTGCTTTGAGGCTGATCGCGTCAAGCTGTCCATAGGTGAGCATATATCCATTTCCCAGGTCAAAACGAATGGTGTTGCCCGTCTGGGAATCATAGTAAACATCTGACACAACGCCGTCTGCCGCCGCTGTGATCTCCTGTCCCTCGCTGGCTGCCACGACAAGCGCGGGGTTGTAACGGTACTGCTGCATTGTGTTGTGGTATACTGCCTTGTCCATGCTGTAATCAAGCAGCACATCCCCTATGATTGGAAGTGCAAGCGAATCCTCATCCGAGAAATTCAGCGGCGTGTCCATCACAAGCTCCTGTTCCTGCGCCTGATCCTGACCTTCCATAAACACTGCCGCCTTGTCCGTTCCCGCCTTCGCCGCCTCCTGGCTGGTGTTCTCCACCTGACCGGAGTTTGCCTCCGTGAAAGCAGGGTCGACATCCATGTCATTGTTGTCGCTCAGATCATAGATATCCGGGTCGACAAAACGGCTGTCAATCTGTACTTTGGGGTCTGTCTTGACGTCGGACTCCGCCTTTCCCGACACGAATTTGGTGTCCGGCAGGCTGACATCATTCTCCTCTGGCGTAATGTTTTCCTGTTCCAGTTTTGCAAAATCTATGCGATTTTCTTCACTTTTCTTTTCGCCCTGCGATGACATATACACGCCCGCAAGAGTAAGTGCTGACAACACAAATACTGATGCTGCAATGATACTGATCTTCTCCTTCTGCAAGGCAGGACGCTTTTTATTTCGTCTGTTCATCCTTTCCCTCCATTTCCGGCAAGCCCTTTGCCTAAGGAGCCGTTGCCAGCTCCTTTACCATAGCATTGACCCGTTGTGAGGTTTTTATTCATGGATTTACTCGTAAATCATGACCCGGATGTCGTCGTAAAAATACATTAATATCTCATAAAAATTCATCCCGCCAAGCGCCAGATCATAGGCGTAATTCAGCGAAAATCCCGCGCCGTCCCCCGCTCGTCCTACAAGCATATCTGACGGTGTTGTGGTAAAAAAAGGAGCCGTTATCACACGCCCATCTCTTGTAATCACAGCTCCTTTTGTGGCGTCCACCGCCTGCTTTATTTCGTTTAATTTGATTTGCATACTGTCGTCCGCGGGCCTGCCGGCACCACCCACATCATCCCGCAGAATTTTGTAGAACGCATCCGCCCCGAACGCAATCTGGCTGTAGTCGAGCTGCGCCGGGCGCTGCTGCTGTTCCCACGCGGCAGCGATATTTGTCCGGCACACGACGGAGAGCGCTTTGAGGTACTCCTGTTCGGGATCATACACAGTATCCTCAAGGACGATGTAGTCCTGTGAGCTGCTGAATATGGTGTCCTCAGGAATGATGCGGTACAGCGACAGCTCCGTCATGCGCTCGGGCCTGTAGTAGTAGGTTCCCGTGTCCTCCTCCACGCAGATCACAAAACTTTCATCCATGACACTTGTGTCATTTTCGTCCCGTCCCCAGTCATCCTTTTCCGGTTTGACCAGAATTGTCCCCACCATGGGGATACACACAATAAAGGCAAGTACGCCAGTCATTTTTCGCACAGGCAGCCCACCCTGCAGTCTGTCGTTATTATAATGTATGCAGATCCCGTTTTCCTATTCCTCAAACGATTTCGTAAGGCGCGCCGTCAGTTTGTCGAAGATCACGCTGCACACGACAACCACTGTGTTGTCATACACAACCGCCATCGCAAGACACACGGCGAACGTGACTGCCACACTCGCCGCTATGCCGCCAAGACAGCCAAACCGCAGCGCCGTGATGTGGAGCTTTCCCTGCACCACGACAAAGAGTGCATACCAGTGAATCAGAATGATGGAATAACTGTACTTTGAGCACATCCGCACCAGCGCGCAGACTTTTCCCTGAAAGCGGTTTTTATTTGTCAGAAACAAGACAAAAATGCCGCAGGAAGCAACCGTGATGGTCGGCGTGCTTCCATACACATAGTTCATATTGGACGAGTCCGCAAAGACTGCCGCAGCCATCACGATGTAGCACACTGCAGCGGCAGACAGCAAGATGCGGTTGCGCCGCGTTGCGCCCTGCAGGCCGTTCTGCCTTGTGAGAATGTACCCCAGCAGGAAGATTCCCTCCCATCCGGCAAGAAAGGATGTGGCTCCAAACGCCGTTCCAAAGAGCGGCAGGTAAGTTGTCAGCGCGTTCAGCACCAGTATGACCACCGCCAGCGCAAACAGAAGCCTGTCCCCCATGTGCTGCACCATCACCCGGAAAAACGGCGTGACAAGATACAGCGCGACTATCGTGTAAATCAGCCACAGATGCGGTCCTGCATCCGGCGCGCCCGCCGCGATGCGCAGGAAGGAGACACCGATGTTTTCTGGCGGCAGAAAGCTTACCTCACCGTTGAGAAAGAGCAGCAGCAGATAGTATGCGACAAGCGGAATGATGACCTTGGACGCCCGCCTGACATAGAATGTGACGACGCCCTCGTCCCGGTTGTTTCTGCCGCCAAGCAGCAAAGTTCCCGAGAGCATGACGTAGAGTATATTGCAGCAAAGTCCCAAGCTGAGCCCGCACACAAGCACCAGGCGTTTCCATCCTGCATCCGCGCGATCCACCATCGGCGAACACGAGTGCGCCAATATGACAAGGACTGCGGCGCGCACGCGCAGGTAGTCGAGATACCCCTCGCGCCCGGCGGATGGCTCTGCGCCCAAAAAAACCTCCCGCGCATAGGCGGCCTTTGTAAACTTTCCTTTCCTGATGCGCTCGCCGTGCGCCCAGAAAATCAGGCAAAACCCTATGATCACCGCCGGAAAATACCACAGGCAGGCATTCACCGTCTTTTGTGACACGTACGCGCGCGCGCTCACCGGCTCCGAACAGCTGTAGATTCCCGCAAGCCTGAAATCCCCGTCAATGTCAAAGCGCAGGGTCTCGTACCGCCCCTGCGGAACTGGTATTACCAGACTGGTTCTGCCCGCCTCCAGCACGCGTTTTACCGAGTGGCGCTCCTTGAACTCTGCGCCTTCCTTCGCGTAAAATACCTGAACGGGAAGCGCCTTTTGCGATTCGTGCTCCCCTCCCTGCTCAAATATCAGTTCGATTCCTCCGATATCGAGTGCACCTCCTGCGGGAAATGTCAGAAGGAACTGCGGGTCCTCTCCCGTGACAGTAAAGCTTCTGATCCCGCCGCCTGCCGCAGACACATCATAGCCGCTGATTTCCATGTCGACGCCAGACAGCGCTGTCTGATCTCCGCGCATCTCATAGTGGTATGAGAGATTTTTCCAAAAAATTACACTGCACGCAGCCACGATCAGCAGAAGCAGTATGAGATAGACCCGCATTGATTTCTGTTTCATCTTTTCCTTATTCCTTTACCATGATATCCATCGCCTGTTTCTCGTTGGTCACTGTGACCCGCCTGTGCGCTCCGCCAAACTCCCCGTCGAGCGTCCACGCGATCTCCTCCTCGGACTCGATCGTCAGCCTGCCCGTCTTAAAACTGTACATGTACTGCGTGTCAATATTCTGGATTGCCAGCGCCGCCAGGATCGAGTTGAGCTCCATGGGATTTTTGGGCATCCTGATCAGCGTCACCTCAAAGAGGCCGTCGTCCAGCGCAATGCTGCCCTTGAAGACATTTCCCGCGATGCTCTTAAACCCGCCCACAGAGTAGGTGTTTGTGATCATCCCATAGATAAAATTGTCCTCGATCACCATCGTCTCGCCATTTTCTGACACGCTTGTCACTTTTAGGCGGTACGATTTGATATTCTGCAGATGCCGGACGCCCTCGAGCAGGTACGCCAGATGCCCCAGCATGTTCTTCATCTCCTGGCGCGTGCCGTAGGACACCTCCGTGAAGAGTCCAAACGCCGCGATGTAGACAAAGATGTCCTCGTTAAAACGACCCACGTCGCAGGAGAACACAGTGCCGTTCACCGCCGCCTCCGCCGCCTTTTTCATGGCGGTCGGAATCTTGAGACTGTTGGCAAAATCGTTCGTGCTTCCCGCGGGAATATACCCGATCGTCGTCTTGAAACCGGACTGCATCATTCCGGTCACAATCTCGTCGAGCGTTCCGTCCCCACCGCTGCACACGATCAGCTCATAACTTTTTCTGCGCGCGCGCATGGCTCGGCTCGCGTCTCCTCTGCCCTGCGTGGGATAGACTGTCACCTCGTATCCGCCCTTCACCAGAATGTCGACGATCTCCAGCAGATGATTTCTGATCAGCCCTTTGCCAGAATGTGGATTCAATATAAGCAATGCTTTTTTCATATTTAACCTCCAGACTTTCTCAACAGTTCCTCAGGCTCTGTGCAAGCTCGCTCAGCTTCCGCAGTCTGTGATTCACTCCCGATTTGCCCACAGTGGGTGTCAGATACTGTCCCAGCTCCTTGAGCGTGGCATCCGGATACCCCAGGCGCAGCTGCGCAACCTGTCTGAGACTGTCCGCCAGATTGTCAAAGCCGTAATGTTCTTTGATATATTGAATATCGTCAATCTGCTTTGCTGCAGCGTTGACGGTCTTGGAAATATTTGCCGTCTCGCAATTGACCTTCCGGTTGATGGAATTGCGCATATCCTTTAGTATCCGCAGATTTTCGAGATTCATGAGGGAGATGTGCGCCCCGATCACATTCAACAGTTCCACGATCTCCGCGCTCTCCTTGATATATACGACCTGATATTTTTTCCGCACCACAACCCTGGCGTGAATCTCGTATATCCGCAGCAGCTCCACAAGCTGCTCCGCCTGCTTAGCGTCGCTGCACACAAACTCAAGATGATATCCCTTCTCCGGGTTGCTCATCGAGCCGATGCTCAGAAACGCCCCTCTCAGGCATGCGCGCTTGCAGCACAGGCTTCTCATCACGAGCGGATTTACCAAACTGTCCGCTGCTTTGTACTTGATTGTGCGCAGCGTCTTTTTTATGACATCACTGTCATTTTTTTCCAGCGTCAGACAGTTGTTTGTCTCAGCTCCCTGCGCTGCACACATCTCGGTCAGATGCAGTTTCTCGAGGAGCATTGCACACCTTGACGCCACCAGCGGGGCGTCCGGGAAAACCGCGATCGTCTTCTCCCCCTGCGCATCCGTCCTGACCGCTCCGGAATAGATTAACAGCGCGGCAAGCTCCGCGATCTGACAGTGCCGCGCATCATTCTCAAGCTTTGCAAGCTCCTCCTTTACTTCCCCAGAAAATGACATAGCCCACCTTCCTTCTCTCAAATCCCTGCAAAGATCCAGCACTCTATCTACCGCGTATCCCTGTGGCGCAGCGTCAGTCCATAGTCGCCCTTGTCCTTCAGCCGTCTGTAGAGTTCCCCCGCGAGCGTCACGCTTCTGTGCTGTCCTCCCGTGCATCCGATCGCGATGACGAGCTGATACTTTCCTTCGCTGATGTAGTTTGGAATCAGAAAATTTATCATGTCCGTCAGTTTATCCACAAACACATGAGCCTCCGGAAAGCCCATGACATAATCCTGCACTTCCCGGTCAAGCCCTGTCTTCTGCTTCAGCTCGTCAATGTAAAACGGATTGGGCAGAAAGCGCACATCAAACACGAGATCCGCCTCCTGCGGAATGCCGTGCTTGAACCCAAATGACATGACGTTGACCATCAGGCTGTTGTACGCCTGATTGCTGACAAAAATCCGGTCAAGCTCCGCCTTCAGCTCGCGGGTCAGCAGATTGGTCGTGTCGATCACGTAATCTGCCGCCTGCTTGATGCTCGCAAGCAGCGCCCGCTCCCTGGTGATACCACTCATCAGATCGCCGTCGACGGACAGCGGGTGAACGCGCCTCGTCTCCTTGTAGCGCTTGAGCAGCACGCTGTCCGCCGCCTCGAAAAAGAGAATCTCAAAGGTATAGCTCTCGCGCAGGCGCGCCACAAGCTGGTTGACATCCTCAAACGACTGGTCCGCCCTGACATCCAGCCCCAGCGCCACCTTCTGAATCCCGTTGTCCGGCATGGCCAGAAGTTCCATAAACTTCTCAATCAGAGGCACTGGCATATTGTCTGCACAGTAGTACCCCGCATCCTCGAGCATTTTCATGGCAGTCGACTTTCCGCCGCCGCTCATGCCGGTCACGATCACAAACCTCATAAAACGATCATCCTTTCTCTCATTCCTGTATCGCACTCCCTGACAGCAAATGCATCCTGCAGAACACGCCCGCTGTCAGAATTCCTTCTGTTGTGGTTTATCAAATCCGAGCAGTATCACCTCAGGTTCGATCGCAACCTGCGCCGACGCCATCACCCGGCACTGCACTTCGGCAATCAGCCTGCGGATGTCATCCGCCGTGGCGTTCCCTCTGTTCACGACAAAACCACAGTGCTTCTCGGACACCTGCGCCCCTCCGACAGTCAGTCCCCGAAGCCCCGCATCCTCTATCAGCTTTGCCGCAAAATACCCTTGCGGCCGCTTGAAGGTCGAACCTGCACTCGGGTACTCAAGCGGCTGTTTCTCGCGCCGCCGCGCGGCGAGGTCCTCCATCTTCTCCCGAATCTCCTGCCGGCTGCCCGGCGCCAGTGTGATGACGGCGTCAAGCACGATCAGCGGCTCTTTTTTCACAATGCTGTGCCTGTAGGAAAACTGCATCTCCTCTGCGCGCTTCTCAACGATGGTTCCATCGGGCGCCATCAGACGCACGCGCTCCACCACCTGACACAGCTCGCCGCCGTACGCGCCCGCGTTCATGACGATCGCGCCGCCCAGGCTTCCCGGTATCCCCGCTGCAAACTCAAACCCCGTCAGCCCCCATTCACACGCCCTGGCCGCAATTGCCGCAAGCGTCGCACCCGCCTCACAGACAAGCGAATCCGGATTTTTTTGGCTGCGCGCAATTTTGCTGTACGCTCTTGACAGGTGCAGCACAACACCCCGGATCCCGCTGTCGCTGACAAGTACATTGCTGCCATTTCCCAGCAGGTAAAAATCGCTTCCCAGCGCGGTAAGCCCCTCTGACCGCAGCGCTGCAAGCACGTTCTCAAGTTCCCCGGAGGTCTTTATTTCCACAAAGATGTCAGCCTCACCACCTACGCGAAAGGTGGTGTGGGCTGACATCTTCTCATTGACAAGTATTTGCTCCGGCTGCAGGATGCCGGAAAGTCTTTGGTAGAGTTTTTGTTTTGCGTTCTCGTCAAACTCTTTCAAGTGATTACTCCTTTATGTCTGCTTATTCTAACACTAATTTAGCCGCGCCGTAAATCCCGGCATCATTTCCGAGCGTCGCAAGCCTGAACTGCGCATCCCCCGCACCGTGGAATACATATTTTGTGTAATATTTTGAGATGTATTCACAGAGGATCTCTCCCGCCTTGGACACGCCGCCGCCGAGCACGAACACCTCCGGGTTCACGACACCTGCGATCATCGCAAAGCCTTTTCCGAGATAGTCTCCAAACTGCTCCGCCACTTCGCACGCGAGCGCGTCACCCTCCTTGACCGCATCAAACACCGCCTTGGCGCTGAGTCTTCCCTCGGCCTTCGCCTCCCGGAGCACGCTGTCCTGCGCCGATGACGCGAGCTTTCTCTCGGCGAGCCGCACCACGCCGGTCGCCGACGCATACTGCTCGAGGCATCCGTGGTTGCCGCACCCGCACGCGTCCGGCTCTTCGTCCTCGATATGGATGTGGCCGATCTCACCGCCTGCGCCGGTCGCGCCGGTCACCATCTTTCCATTGACGATAATGCCGCCGCCAACTCCTGTACCGAGCGTGGCGAGCACCATGTTCAGGCAGCCTTTTCCACCGCCGCACCACATCTCTCCGAGCGCCGCCACATTGGCGTCATTTCCCGCCTTCACAGGCATGTGCAGCAGACCGCCAAGCACCTCATTGATATTCACCACATCCCAGCCCAGGTTGACCGCCCTATGTACGATGCCTTCCTCGTCCACCGGCCCCGGCGTGCCGATTCCCACACCGATCACATCCTCGGCCGCAATCCCTCTCTCCGCCGTCTTTGCCAGGATGGCCTCCGCGATATCGGGAAGGATCTTGCTGCCGTTATCCTCTTTTCTGGTCGGTATCTCCCATTTCTCGATCACGGTTCCCTGCGGGTCAAACAGACCGATCTTCACGGTCGTTCCGCCTAAATCTACTCCAAAACAATACTTGCTCATTCTCTTTCTCCTTGTATATCATATTCCGGCTGCGAAGAACGTTTCCACCGCGCTCCCCGTGCCTTCACGCGTTACTCGTCATCGTCATCCCGCGGCTTTGAGATGGAGTTCTGCACGCGCTGGTACAACTCCTGCGCAGCGTTGTAACCCATCTTCTTCTGGCGGTAGTTGACTGCCGCCGACTCGCAGATGATCGCAAGATTCCGCCCCGGCCGGATCGGGATGTTGTGACACACAACCTTATTGCCGAGATATTCTGTATAGTTCTCCTCGAGGCCAAGCCTGTCGTACTTCTTCTCCTTGTCCCAGTCCTCAAGACGGATGACCAGATTGATATTTGCAGTGTCCATGACGCTCTGCACACCGTACAGCGTCTTGACATCAATGATGCCGATGCCGCGCAGCTCGATGAAGTGGCGCGTGATATCCGGCGCCGATCCGATCAGCGTATCGTCGCTGACTTTGCGGATCTCCACGACGTCATCCGACACCAGGCGGTGTCCGCGCTTGATGAGCTCGAGTGCAGCCTCGCTCTTGCCGATCCCGCTCTCCCCGGTGATCAGCACGCCCTCGCCGTACACGTCCACAAGCACGCCGTGCACCGAGATGCACGGTGCGAGCCTGACGTTCAGCCACTTGATGATCTCCGCCATAAACGCCGATGTCGGCTTGTTTGTCATCAGGATCGGAACATTGTTCTTCAGCGCCGTCTCCGTGAACAGTTCATCCGGGTGAAGTCCCCTGCAGAAAATGATACAGGGGGTTTTCTCAGAGATCAGTTTCGGATACACTTCCTGCTTTGTCTCGATGGGCAGCTGCTCCATGTAGGAGTACTCCACAAAACCGATGATCTGCAGCCGCGTCTCCTCAAAGTGCTCAAAATAACCTGCCAGCTGCAGCGCCGGTCTGTTGATATCCGGCTGATGGATCTTGACACTCTCCACATCGATCTGCGGCGTAAGGTTCTGAAGCTCCAGTTTTTCTATTACTCGTTCAATACTAACACTTGCCATAATCTCTACTCTCCATGCCTACTTATATACTAATGCGTACGCGGTGTTTGGTTTATCCGTCCTGAAGGTTATCGTCTCCGCCGCCGTATCCAGGTCATCATAGATATAGACTGTCCCTGCGCCGATCGCCAGCAGCCGGAAATTGCGCAGCACACTGCGGTACTCTGCCGGAATTGTGAGGATGTACTCCATCTCCGTGTCGGTCTGAAGCACCGGCTGGTTATTCTTCTCCACACTGATGTTGAACGTTGTCGCAAACGTGTAATCGCCGATAAACGCCGCATATGCCTCGTAGCACGCCCTGCCGGGATACAGTCTCTGCGCAGACACTTTCAGGGAGCTGTTCGGTGTCTTCGATGACAGGCGCAGGATGTTCGTCGCCTGATTTCCGTTCCCATTGTCCGCCACGCTGTTCCAGGGCGCCTTGCTGTCATTTGCCCAGTACACGTTGCAGATGGTGGGGTTGGTGCTGTTCTGAAACGCTCCCGCCCTCCTGCTGTCGTCGAGAATATAGCACGCGCCCATCGTGTTAGACTGCGCAAACGCCTGAATACTGTCCATGCTGGTGTATGGTATCGTGCCGATCATGCGGGTCTGCACGTCCTTGTTCACGATGCGGAAGATCGGGCAGTACGCGATCCCCTCGAAGGCATTTTTGTCCTCGATAAAAGTGCTTGTGGCGATCGAGACATGTTTGATGTTTGAGCACTTATAAAAGGAATAGGCTCCGATCGAGGTGATCGTGCTGGCTATCTGCAGATGGGTCGCAGAAGACGTATGCCACGGTCTCTCGTACAGCTTCCAGTAATCCGCGTCTGGAAGGGCACCTGTTCCTTCTATCGTAATCGTATCATTTGCAATTTTAACCTTGATGTCCGTTCCCTGCAGATAGTGCCAGCCGTCGCCGTAGTTGACCCACTCCGCACCTTCCGCCCGCGCTGTCGGCACTGGCATCACAAGAAATGCCATAACCAGAGCCAGCAGCAAGGCGAGTCCTTTTTTACATTTGATTATCATATGCATCCTCCTCCATAAACTGCACATTCATTGCCAATACTGTCATTTTCATTATAGCACACTATGGGGGGAGTTTCCACAAGACTTTGTATAAATTTTCACAGGTGTTTACCGGAGCACCGGTCTTTTCTTGAAATTGACTGCCGGGACATCATAATACGGTTTTCTGTTGAAAGCCGCCTTCGCCTCCGGGGCGACGCCCCCTCTGCGAAGTTCCTTCTCCGTCACCTTCCGGTACTCTGTCATCTCCCCTTCAATGTACGTGCTGACAATCTGTGCAGCCTGTTTTTCCCTCATTGCATCCATACGTTATTCCCCTTTTTTCTTTCTTCCAGAATGCGGAATCCAAGACAGCAATTCCGCTAGATTATTTATATCACAGCCCCTTTTCTTTTTCAATACATATTGTGCAAATTTGATAAATATTTGGTCTATTTTGAAAAATTTAGTCTATTATGCACCATTCCCCAGAAAAGGAAAATTTTTTATAATTATACAGATTTATTCTAAAGTTTCTGTTCCATCATGACGATATAAATCTAAAACCAGTATGTCTTATCCAGAATACTGGCTGCTGCCATGGAGGGAATCATAATTTCATAAATTAAAAGAAGGGAAGGGATACCAAATGAGTTTATCAGGAATTGGAAATCATAGTGCGACAGATCTGTACGCGCTTGAGGCAGAAAAAAAGGAGAGCGCGGCTTCAAAGAACGATACCTCAAAAGTAGATCCATCAAAAAATGACACAAACAAGACAGAGAACAACAAAAATGAGAACGGTGCAGCTGTCTATGACAAGTCACACCTGTCCGCCGATGACAGAAAGGCGATCGTGGCACAGCTCAAAGCGGACCAGGAGAAGCGCCAGTCCCAGCTGACCGACCTCGTGCACAATATGCTCAACACCCAGACCAACACATTCGGTCAGGCTAACAATATCTGGCAGTTCCTCGCAAAGGGAGAGTACACGGTTGACGCCGAGACACAGAAAAAGGCACAGGAGGCAATCTCGGAGGATGGCTACTGGGGCGTAAAGCAGACCTCAGACCGCATCGTTTCCTTCGCAACTGCGCTCGCCGGCAATGACTCCAAACAGCTTGAGAAGATGCGCGACGCGTTCCTCAAGGGCTACAAGCAGGCGGAGAAGACCTGGGGCGGCAAGCTTCCCGAGATCTCACAGAAGACCTACGATGCTGTTCTCGAGAAGTTTGACAAGCTGATGAATCCCAAGACCGAGACAGAGACGCCGGATAAGGACACGGTCACCACGACAGAGGACGGCACGGTTGTCGCAAAATAATTGCATACACATATCATAAAACAGGTCAGCTTGCGCTGACCTATTTTACGATTAATATTTTGTCGCCTGGCTTGATCTCGTCCTCTGTCAGGTTGTTCATTTCCTTGATTCTCCCCACACTGACATAATATCTCTTGCCGATCTGCCAGAGCGAATCCCCCGGCCGCACATAGTAGATTGCAAATCCTGGAAGCTTCTCGAGCACATCCGCATTGATCGGCTCAACTTTTAAGTCTGTCAGTATCTCCTCATTTTTTACACTGTACATCAGGATTCTGACATGAATGCTGCCCCGCCACTCAAACTGCGCGCTGTCCTTGATGCTCACCGCCTGCTGCGGGATCCAGACAGACACTGAGTTCTGGTCAAGCTGGCCTTCATCGACATCAGGGATATCGCGCACAATCTCAAAGGGTACGCTGCTTCTCACCGGGCACAGCCCCGATTCGCTTTCGTTTGCGGCGTAGAGCACCTGAAGATCGATCTCACCGGTCAGCCTTAGCTGGCCATCCTTCCATGCGATCTCCGCAAGCCTCGCTCTGGCGTCGCTGTGACACACCTGCAAAATCTTAGGGTCTGCGTCCTCGAGCCTGACACTGCGCGTCAGTTTCTCCTCGATGTCGAGCTCCATGCACAGATCGCGGAACTGCCTGCTGTCGATATCAGCCTGCACTTCACAGCTGACACCGTACACGTCCGCCACAATTGATGTGCTCTCTTTCTCATAAAGCTTGATCTCGAGCTCGACTGTCATCTCGATGCCAATCACACGGAACTCCCCATCGGCGTCCTCCCTGACTGCAATCTCCTCATGACCGATATCGTAGAGGACGTCTGCGATCATGCCCTCCCTGCTGTTCTGGCACTCCACGGTGCCGTTGAAGGGGATGACGGTCTCATACCAGTTTACCCGGCCTGAGGTATCCTCCCTGTAGACGACAAAGATGTTCAGTTCCCCTGTGATTCCAAGTTTTTCATCCATGGGTCGGAAACTGATGCTGCTGATCGATGCATTTTTCCACAGGGCCGCGCCGATCTCCGGCATTCCGGAAGGCAGGCGCGCCTCCTCATGGATGCGCAGCAGATCTCTCTTTTTCACGATCGTCTCAAGAAAATCCAGACTTTTTTTGCGGTACTCCAGTTTCTGATCGGCCTCCCCTGCGCTGTCGAGCTCCACGCACAGCTCCTCCGAAATGCTCTCCTCCACGCGCGGTTCAAGCGAGATCACAGACTGGATGCTGAGTTTTCTCGAGTTGATAATGTGAATTCTCATGTCATCGAGTGTCGACCTGCACACCACCCTGTCTGTGCCCTCAAGCTTGTCGAGATATATTTCCTCCATAAACGGAATTTCTCCGTCCATGCCCGCAAAGGCTTTCTCCTCCCCGTCCGTCTGGTAGAGCAGCTGATAGCACAGCTTTCCTTTCACCCATATCTTGTTCATTCCAGTCTTGATTTCATCGACCTTGATGGTTCCACAGTCATAGATCACTTTCGCCACATCCGGCTTCGCGTCGGGCACGTTGATGTCCGTCTCCAGCGGTATCTGCAAAAGCGCTTTGGACTTTATCCGCTCTGTATGGATATTTTTTTTCAGCAGCTCCATATAAAATGACCTCCCCGGCATACATTGAACTATATTTTAATAGTTAAATGTATGCCGGGGAGGACGGGAATATGACGAAAGCTTTTTATTGCGCTGCCACAAGCACCACATCCCCCGCAGAGGCGCCTTCCACTATCTCGGTGTGCGCGCCGTCCGTAAATCCGGTGCGCACCGCCCGCTCCACAACGTTTCCATCCTCTGTGCGCAGTCTCACATACGCGCGGTCTCCCTCCCGGAAAACCGCCTTTTCCGGCACGCACAAAACCGCTTTCTCCTCCCCGGCATCTGTGCGTTCACGCCCATACATTATGACAATTGTGTCATTTTGCTGCACGCAGTCCCCCGGCGCTATCACCACTTCCGCGACGGTGCCGCTGCTGTCAGACACCACCCTGCCTCGGGCGGTCTCAGCGTCAAATGCCCGCAGATTCTGCAGCTTTGACAGATAATCGTCCTGCGCATCCTGCAGGTCATTCTCGAGATACGCTGTCTGCACTTCGCGCCATTGCTGCGCTGTCTCAGAATGGCAAGCCGCCATATCGCAGTCCATGCGCGCCGCCAGCTTTTCCTTCTCCGTGTCCAGCAACACCTGATGGTACGTGCGCACCGCCTCGTCGGCTTCATATAAAAGCTGCTCATTTTTTTCGGTGAGGCTTTTTACTTTTTCCTGGAGCTGCCCTGTCATATTCAGTGCGCTTTCCCGCGTATTTTCATACACTGTATAATAATATGCATTGTCGTAGCGGTTGTCATAGCTTTCCGACACGGCTGCCTGCGCCTCCCTAAGAAACTTCTGCGCCTTTGCCAGTTCCTGCTGTGCCTGTGCCAGTTCCAGCAGATTTTCATTGATCTGGTTCTGTTTGTCCTCCACCGCTGTTTTGGCATCGTCCGCCCTCCGCTCAAGTTCGGCGCATTGTTCCGCGCAGAGCATATCGGCGTATCTGCCATCCATGACAGCGCTGTCATACTGCTGTGCCACCAGAAGGCGCGTCTGTTTTTGCAGATCGCGCAGTGCACTGCAATTCCGCGCGGCGTCCACGGCCTCTTTCTGCAAAATTGACCGGACTGTGTCCACACTGTCGGGTGTGGCGCGAAACAGCGGCGTTCCTCTCTTTACCTGCTGCCCGGCGCTGACAAGCACCTCTGAAACCTGCAGTCCCAAAAGTGCCGAATCCATCTGGCTGTCCTGCACGCCCTCCACATTTACGAGCGCACTGATATCGGAATCGAATTTTTGTTCTATTACACCGCGCGCCTGCAGCTTTCCATCCGACAGCGTTTTGTATTCCACCACAGCCTCCTGATATCTCATATCCGTATCGCTCTTTGTCCTGGCAGAAACCAGAATCACTGCGGTCCCCGCAGCGGCTGCGGCAACGCTTGCAGCCGCTGTCATAAAATATATTTTTTTCATTGTGTATCCTCTTTCTCAACCACGTCCGCCACAAAGGACACCAGCCTGCGCGCGTCAGTGAGCAGCCCGCCTTTTATGCAGCCCACCTCTGTCACTGTACCGCTGCCGCGCGCACGGACTGTTTTGTCTGCGGTCAGCTGGCGAAACGCATCCAGCCTTTGTGCTGCTGCGTCCCGTTTTTCCTGCGCATCCAGCAGCGCAGCTTCATACTTTTTTACTGTGTCCGCATACTTAGCAGCCGCTGTGTCCCCCTCAACCTTGGCGCTGTTGTGCGCCTGCTGTGCCGCCAGTAGCTCCTTTTCCAAAAGCATCTGACTTTGAAGTATCTCCTCCTGCAAGGCGTGCACCTCCTCGATTTTGGCTGCAATCTGACGGTTGGAGCGCTCAGACTGTGCGAAGAA
>CAMWOK010000015.1 GCA_947175845.1 uncultured Lachnospiraceae bacterium
TTTGAATACACGCCAAACAGACATTTCATCAGAGTGGATTTTCCGGCTCCGTTCTCTCCCATCAGCGCGTGCACGGTTCCCGCTTTCACGGTCAGATTGACCTTGTCAAGCGCCTTGACGCCGGGAAATTCCTTGCAGATTCCTTCCATCTTTAGAAGGACATTTGCGGAAGCATTTGTCTCCTGCATATTCGTTCTCACCTCCTGAATTGATTTAAAATTGAGTCATCGTGCGCAGCCGGGTGCCCGACGCGCGACATAGGTTTGCGGGGCGGATCTGTGCATAAAAATACAGCCGCACCGAAGTGCGGCCGCATCGTCGATGACTTATTTTACTTAGTCGGCTGTGTAAGTAGCATAAGGAATGTTGACACGCCATGTACCAACTACATTTGCGGAATCCACGCCGTCAAATGCCTCCTTGCCATCCATGAAGTTTGCGGTGATGTTTGCGATGGTATTCGCCATACCCTCTGCATCCTGCTTGATGGTACCGATCATGGAACCTGCTTTGATCGCATCCTTCGCTGCGTCTGTGGCGTCAACGCCAAACACAGGAATCACTGTAGCGCCTTCCTTGTTGTAGCCTGCGTTCTGCAGTGCTGTAACGGCGCCGATTGCCATCTCGTCATTGTTTGCGATAACGAGCTCTACCATGTTGTTGTTCGCTTCACTGTACTGAGACATGATTGTCTGCATGTACTCTGTCGCTGCTGCGGAAGACCATGCGCCCGCCTGGTCTACCAGGTACTTGTTGCTGTTTGCGCTGTCATAGAAGCTGAGTGCGGGCTTGCCTGCGCCTGTCAGGATCGCATCTGCGTCCTCCTGACCGTACTTTGTGCGCGCGTCTGCCTCTGCGTTGCCTTCCTGGCCCTTGAACATTACATAAGAGATTGTTCCGTCACCGTTCAGATCCAGTGTGTCGTAGTTCTCCAGCAGATAATTTCCAATCATCTCGCCCTGCATATGGCCAGCCATCTCATAGTCTGTACCGACAAATACGCACTTGTCAGAGCTTGTCACAGCCTCCTCGCTCACGGAGCGGTTGAAGAAGATAACCGGAACGCCGTTTGCCTGTGAGATGATGTTCTTTGCCGCGTCGTCAGAGCCTGTGTCTACCAGGTTGACAACCAGAACTGTAGCGCCCTGTGAGATCGCTGTCGTCACCTGCTCGGACTGTGTGGTCTGGCTGTTGTTGCTGTCGTAGTCCTGATATGAGATCCCGGCTTTGTCGAGTGCGGAATCCAGTGCTGCGCGCACGCTCGAGATGTATGTATCACCGTATGTGTAGTAGAATACTGCCACGCTACCTTCCTTTGCCTCAGGAGCTGTCGTCTCAGCTGGCGCAGCCGTCGTCTCAGCAGGTGCATCCGCCTGTGTCTCTGTGTTCGTCGTTGTCGTTGTGTTCGTCGTCGTTGTGGTGTTGTCCTTGCCGCCGCAGGCTGTCAGCGCTGCAATCATGCTCACCGAGAGCAGGGCGCAAAAGAATTTTTTGTTAAGCTTTTTCATAGTTTGTAGTCCTCCCTTTCCTGTAATAGGTGAATTTAGTAAAGTTGTATACTTGGATTATAACTTATATTTTCATAATTGTAAAGGATTACTGAATATTTTGTGAAATTTTTTTTCATTTTATTTTTCTGCAGAAATATTCTTACAGAAAATCGGTTTTTTCTTGTGCAGATTGATTGCGCAAAAATACATTTTGGCGTATGATTTAAGGGATCTCTTTTCAGAGACGGCAGCAGAAAAATCAGAGAAGGTTATAAGAAGGAGGGTTACTTATGATAACAGCAGTGCTTGTGGGCGCCGGACAGCGCGGCGCGCAGGTGTACGCGGACTACGCCAGGCTTCATCCCGACGAGATAAAGATTGTGGCAGTGGCAGAACCTGACGAGAGGAGGCGGCAGTGGGCGGCAGAACAGCACGGCCTGTCGGAACATGCCGTGTTCACCGACTGGAACGAACTGTTCGCTAAGGGAAAGCTGGCGGACAGCTGTATGATATGCACGCAGGACCGCTTTCATGTGGAACCGGTCAAAAAGGCTTTTGAGCTGGGCTACCACATCCTGTGCGAAAAGCCGATGTCACCCGATCCCGGCGAGTGTCTTGAGATGGGCCGGTACGCCGGAAAATACAAAAAAACCCTGACAATATGCCATGTGCTGCGCTACTCCCCCTTTTTTACCAAGATAAAGGAGCTGCTCGATGGCGGCGTGATCGGGGAGCCCATGTCCATCCAGCATATGGAATGCGTGGGATTCTGGCATCAGGCGCACAGCTTTGTGCGGGGGAACTGGAGAAACGCGGACGAGAGCAGCCCTATGATACTGCAGAAATCCTGCCACGACATGGATATTTTGTGCTGGCTTGTCGGCAGACCCTGCCAGGCAGTGTCCTCATTCGGTTCCCTGAGCCATTTCAAGGCGCAAAACGCACCCGAGGGTGCCGCCGGTTTCTGCATGAGCGGCTGTAAGGCAGAGCGCTCCTGCCCATACAGTGCCAGCAAAATATACCTGCGCGACGAGGGGCCAGAAAGTTTCCGCAAGGTGGTGGCCCAGAGCGGAACCAGGGAGGATGTCCGAGAAGCCCTTGCGGCGGGTCCTTACGGAAGGTGCGTCTATCAGTGTGACAACAATGTCGTTGACCATCAGGTCGTCAACCTCCTGTTTGAGGGCGGGCTGACCGTGAGCTTTACCATGTGCGCGTTCACCCCTGAAATAACCCGCCTCATAACGATCATGGGAACCAGGGGGCAGATAACCGGCAACATGTTAAACAACCAGATAGAAGTGCGGGATTTCCTGACAGGCGACAAGACCATACATCAGATCCGGACAGGCAGTTCCGGCCACGGCGGAAGCGACGAACGATTAATGCAGGGCTTCATCCGCACGGTGGAGACAGACGGAGCGTACTCTCTCTCGAGCGCCGAGGCTTCCGTGGAAAGCCACCTGATGGCTTTTGCTGCGGAGGAGTCCAGGCTGACCGGAAAGACTGTGTATCTCGACGAGTACCGCGCGCGGTTTGCCTGACCGGACTACTTTTTTACCACATATCCCAGCCTGCGCAGCAGCGCCAGATCCGCCGCGGTGGTGATCCCCGCCGTGGTGAGCATATCCCCCGATATGGCCGCGTTCGCACCGCTCACAAAACACCGCTCGCCCTTGTCCCCAAGCAGTCCCCTGCCGCCGGCAAGCCGGATGTCCGCATCCGGAATCAGAAACCGGAAAATGGATATGGTGCGGCAAAACGCCTCGCTTGTGAGGATGGGGTTGTTCTCGTACGGCGTCCCCTTGATGGGATTGAGCAGATTGACCGGAACTGACTTCACGCCCAGCTCCCGCAGGGTCAGCGCCAGGTCAATCCGATCCTCCATCTCCTCGCCAAGCCCCACGATCCCGCCGGAGCAGACACTAAGCCCCGCGGCCCTGGCCGCCCTCAACACGGCAATTTTGTCCTCATATGTATGTGTGGTGCAGACCTGCGAAAAAAACCTTCTCGAGGTCTCGAGATTGCAGTGCACCCGCGATGCGCCCGCTTCTTTCAGCCTGCGAAACTGCATTTCATCGAGCAGCCCGAACGACACGCAGATCTCGATGCCGACCTGTCTGCGGATTTCGCGGATGCTCACGCAGACTTCCTCAACCTCCCGGCTGTCGAGCTGCCTTCCCGATGTCACGATCGAATAGCGCAGCACGCCCTGTTCTTTGCTGCGCGCTGCGCCCTCAAGCAGGGCCTGTGTCGACAGGATCGGATAGCTGTCATGGCAGTCCGTCTGGTAGTGGGCGCTCTGGGCACAGTATTTGCAGTCCTCCGGGCACCGCCCGCACTTGCCGTTCACGATTGTGCACAGGTCAAACCGGTTTCCGCACAGGTGCTTTCGGATTTCGTCTGCCGCTGCAGCCAGCTCCTGTAGGTCAGTCGACGTGTCTGCGAGCGCGAGCGCCTCCTCCTTTGAGATATCATTGCCTGCGTATATTTTCTGTTTCAATTCCTTTATCAGGTGCATTTTTCGCCCTCCAATGTTAACTTTATATATATTTTAAGTTAACATTATTGTGTCGGGAAGTCAAGCAGATTCCGGCGGCCGGTGTCACAAAAATATGTTTAGAAAGGGTTTTTGCTCATGAAAATCGAACGTCTCTATGCAATCACAGTGTATCTTCTCAATCACGGCAAGACCTCCGCGCGCAGTCTGGCGGAGTATTTTGAAGTCTCCACGCGCACGATACAGCGCGATATCGACTCTCTGTGCATAGCGGGAATCCCTGTCATCTCCACAGAGGGCGCAACAGGCGGCTACGAGATTTCCGACCGGTTTGCACTGGAGAAGGGCTTTGCCACCCGCGGCGACTACTCGTACATTCTGACAGCGCTGCAGGGTCTTGTGTCGGCTTCGGGCGATCCGGGCGCGCGCCGGACGCTGGAAAAGATTGCGCAGGTATCCGAACCCGACAGCCAGAGCACAATCCTGGATTTCTCCGTGTTAAAAGAGACCGATCAGGCCGCTCTGCAGCTGCTTCAGACCGCCATTGCCCAGAAGCGCGCCGTCACCTTCACCTACACGAACAATGACAACGAAACCCGCCCGCACTGCGTCGAGCCGGTCGCCGTCCTGTACCGGTGGTACGCGTGGTATCTGCTCGCCTACTCGAACGCAAAGCAGGATTACCGCACGTACAAGCTTGTGCGCATGCGCGCGCCGGCCATCACGGACACCCCTTTTGCAAAGGAGCATCCACCCGCCCACGCGATACTGCGGGAGACGGACCAGACAGATTCCCGCCAGTACACGGAGCTGCTCGTAAGATGCAGCGCGTCCGCGCGGGCGCGGCTGACCGAGTATCTGGGCGGAACCATCGTCGAGGAGTACGCAGACGGATGTGCGCTGATGCGGGCGACGGTTGTGGAAAATGAGCACCTCTGGTTTGGAACGCTGCTCTCGCTCGGGGATCAGGCAGAAGTTCTCTCGCCGGCACACATCCGCAGGCGGGTGCTCGAGTCGGCGGAAAAACTTGTCAGTTTATATCGCGTATAACCCGCACTGCGTCAGGTCAAAACAGGGTTGACAGCAATCCGTGAATGGTTTTAAACTGAAAACAGGAAGGGGCGGATGGTCACGGATGATGTGATTTGCCTGAACGGATGTGCAGTATGGCATATCGGATATACAAAAAGAAGGAGAGAAAATAGAGATATGGTTCATTTCAGGAAGATAACGGAAGACAATTTCAATGTAATTATGCAGATGAAGCGGCCGGAGGGCGAACATTTTGTAGCGTCCAACGCCTACTCTCTGGCGGAGGCATGGCTTTATAAGGATGCTGGGGACGTGTATCCCTTCGCCATCTACAATGACGAGACTCCAATAGGTTTTATGATGCTGGACGAGGATCGGGAAGAGAGATGTCTGGTGATCTGGCGCATAATGTTTCCGGAGGAGCATCAGAACAAGGGCTACGGCACGGAGGCTATGAGGCAGGTCATCAGGCTGGCTAAGGAGTCCGGAAAGTATGACTTTATGATCATTGACTATGCTCCGGAGAATGAGATCGCAAAGCATGTGTATGAAAAAATGGGTTTTGTACCCACCGGCGAGATCAGCGACGGTGAGATTGTGGCGAAGCTGCAGTTTTGATTTTTTAGCGCCCACATGGGAACCGATACGGAGCGCGAAAGTTTTCAGCGGATTTTAATTATCTGGAACTATGACACACTGTTGTCGTATATAGTGTGGTATGCTGTTGTCGAACATATTCTTATAGACGCCCGGAACCTTTAATCTGCTGCAAAAGCAGGAGACTCCGGGAAGTTGTTTTATGAAACAGGAGGAATCTGTAATATGCAAAATCCATATGAAAACTGCCCTGTATTTGAGAGCGAAACCTACCGTCTGCGGCTCATCGAGGAGGCCGACGCGCCCGATCTGTTTATGGTGTATTCCGACGAGAAGGCGGTGCCCTACTTTAACAGCGACAACTGCAACGGGGACACATTCCACTACACCTTGCCAGAACACATGCAGGGCGCTATCGCGGCATGGAAGCTCGAGTACTCAAGGCAGGGCTTTGTACGCTGGACCATTGTCGACAAAAACCTAAGCTGCGCAGTCGGAACGATTGAGCTGTTCAACCGCAAAGCTGACGATTATTTTAATGACTGTGCCATCCTGCGGCTCGATCTGCGCAGCGACTATGAGCAGGAGGCCGCCATCTATGAGATCCTGTCCCTGATTGTGCCGCAGACCTGCGCGCTGTTTGCATGTCAGATGATCGCCACCAAGGTCAAGCCGTTTGCGGCAGAGCGCAGGGCGGCTGTTGAAAGACTGGGCTTTACCGCTTCCGGGGAACCGCTGATCGGAGGCCACGACCGCAAAGTTTACACCGATTATTTTGTGCTGCATCATTAAAAACCCGATTCGCCCAACAGCGCGTAGACCCGCGCTGTCTCCTCCCGGGTCGCCAGCAGTTCGGAGAAAGCGCTCGCACTCCCGGCCGCAACGCCCATGCGGAATGCGTGCCCATAGTCCCCCTCCCGCGTCCAGCCTGCCAGAAATCCGGCGACCATGGAGTCCCCCGCGCCCACCGCGTTAATAAGCTTTCCCGCGGGCGCCGCGCACATGTGTACCTCCCCCGCAGCGTCCACGAGGACTGCCCCCTGCCCTGCCATGGACACGAGCACATTCTGCGCGCCCTGGGCCTGAAGCTTTCTGGCATATGGCACAACCGCCTCCCGGGTTTCCAGCGTGACATGAAAGAGTTCGCCAAGCTCATGGTTGTTTGGCTTGACCAGAAACGGCCTGTACTGCAGCACATTTGTCAGCAGATGCCCTGTCGCATCCACGACGGACAGTATGTCCTTTCCCTGCAGCTGTTCCAGGATATCACTGTAGATGGAGTCGGGCAGGCTTTGGGGAATGCTGCCCGCCAGCACCAGAATATCGCCCGCCTTAAGCTGAGCGAGTTTCTGGTAGAGCGCACGCACGGCTAAGTGCCCGATCTCTGGTCCCATGCCGTTAATTTCCGTTCCGTCGTAATCCTTGAGTTTGACATTGATACGGGAAAGCCCTGTTTCAATGTGAATGAACTCTGCGCGCAGCCCCATCCTGTGCACTTCGCGCGCGATCTGCTCCCCGGTAAAGCCCGCGGTGAACCCGAGCGCCGTGTTCTCTATTCCCAGATTACTAAGGACAGCAGAGACATTGATACCCTTGCCGCCCGGAAACATCTGCTCCTTGGTCGTGCGGTTTGTCCTTCCCAGCTCAAATTTGTCCATAGATACAATATAGTCCAGCGACGGATTGAATGTCACTGTGTAAATCATGGCGTTCTCCTCCACAAAAATAACATAATTTTCTCAGGACTGGCAGTGCTCCCTCTTCCACGTCTCCCACCTTGCGTTGTCCATCAGCAGCATCCAGGCGTCTGGATAATCCAGCCCGAACAAATCCAGCTGCTCGAGCAGAAGGCCGACAAGCTGTCCCTCCTGTCTGTGGGCACCAATATACCTCGCGGCGCAGTTCCTCTGGCTCCCCTGAAATTCAGCCACCGCATTTTCATAGTTTCTGTACTTGTCTAACAGCATAACCCGCATCTTCAACATACGCGGGTCCCTGACATCCCCCATTGCCTGAACCGCACTGTTGAGCACATTGATGTCTTCCTCTGCCGGCAGATACGTCTGAAAATAATCCAGAACTTCCTCCTTCCCCTCCATATGGCTCATACAGTAAAACAGCATGATTCGTTCATTCCGATCCAAATCCTCCCGCAGCAGGACTGCCCGCAAGCTGTTCGCGCAGACCCGCGGCGCACGGGACGCCCTCTGGTCCTCCTCCACAACCATACCTATGATACCACACGCATTTCGCAGGGGCTCTCCGCACAGCACAGGCATCTTTTCCAGAATCCGCGCGATCCATTTTTCCCGGTCCGCATTGTTGCCTTCCTCGGAGATGACCGTTATCACCTCTCCCCACGCACCGCATTCCCACAACCGTTCGGCTTCTTCCTGCGCCCTGGCAGCACCGAAGTGAAAGAGCATTTTGACCAGATGCATCTGCACAGTCCGGTCCGTCTCATGCGCGCACATCTGACAAAAATACTCCTCCTGCTCCTGCGGCAGTGCGTCAAATTTGTAGTAACTGTCGACAATATCTGCCTTTTCTTCCGCGTCGCTGGTCTGCTGGTACAATTCCATCAGCTGCTGCGGATTTCCATCCACAGAGATTCCAAACTCCTGTTCTTCGTCATCATATCCCGCAATGACTTCCCGAAGCCAGCGTTCGTACCACGCCAGAAACCCTGCCTCCCGCATGAAAAATGGCTGTCCGCACAGATCCTCGTCATAGTAGACCACGCGGCCGCGATACGGCCCATTGAGTACCAGCCCCGTCATAAGCGTACAGCCCTGCGATTCAATCGGCAGGATGCCTGTGTAGGGATTTTCCACGGAATCAATCATTTCCTCCCATTCCTCATCGCTCATCTTAGGGTGAATCATGACATCCTGCGCAAGCAGCTCAGAAATATCCGAATCCTCCAGCTCCTGTCTGAGCTTTTTTAATCCAAACAGACCATAAAACGGACCTGCGCCGCCATTTCCGACCAGCCGCAGAAAATCCCGGTACTCCTCTGGCAGCCCGATGCCGTATTTTTGTTCAAACTTTTGGATCGCCTCCTCCTTTGCGGGGGATGCCAGTTTGTACGCATGCGCGTCCGCGCCGAACCGTTCCAGATCCTCGTCCGCTTCTTTTGCCAGCCTGAGCAGATTTAATATGTGTTTTACCCATTCGGGTTTGCCTGTCTGTCCCATGCCCGTATTCCTCCTTCTGATGTATGATAGTCCCTCAAAGTCTCCCCTGCACCTGCTCTTGCGGCAGACTTTCCGCCAGATGCACACAAATGCTCCGGGAGCTTATTGATCGCCTGTTGCGGCAGATCTTACAATAATATATGTGTTATCCGGCAGCAACGTATTGGTTTTCCATATCTGCACAAATTCGGAAGTGCTGACTTTCCTGTTGTACCATTCTTTGCTGACACCTGGATTTCCAAAAAGCGAATCTGCCAGATAGAAGTATTGTTCGTCATACCCCACAACAGCAACATAGTGTGTATCGTCTGGAATACTGATAAATGCGATGACAGGCACACCCTCTGATATTCTTTTCTTCAAAGTGTCTATATCTCCGTAATAAGCTTTTGCCTGATATCCGTACTCCCGAAATAGTCTCGCAACACCTTTTGGAGATACAAATCCAAATGTTCTGTGAATATCCATATACAGCTTGTCGCCGGTGACTTCCTTTCCGAAATGTCTCAGGACATAGGCAGCGGCATATGCCGAACATTGTCCGTCCGTCTGATACACTATGTAGTTATCCGCGCTGACAATACAAAACGCATCCGGTGCTGAGTTCGTCTGAATCGTATCATGTGCGGGTCTCAAGGAAATCGTAACAGACCCACATATAATTAAGACAACAAGCGCACAGATACACAGTACAACCGTTTTCCTCATCATAAAACCAACCATCCGGGTAGCCCGATTTATCTGTCAGAATCCCCCTGCCGAACCTGCTGACAGATGTCTGAATTCTCCCCCTCTGCTCTCTGAAAATCAATCCTGCAATGCCTGGATCGCAGTGCCATCTATCAAAAATCGTCTGCGAGATTTCAGCTTTGTCTCCCGATGGTCACTGTTCGCGCAGCCAGACACTGTAGCGTTATCCTAATCATAACAGTTCTGTCCCGGAATGTAAAGCAGGGCAGACGCTCATTTTGTCACTGGAACAGCCGAGCGAAAATTTTTCCCCCAAAACCAAAGATATGTGGTATACTATACAAAATAAATGAGATTATTCAGATATATGCGCATAAGGGTAATCCGACACAGGCAACGAGTCAGAATAAGATCAATAGAAATTAAAAGGAAAATATAATATAAATCAAGAAAGGATGAATGCCATGATATTCGAATTTACACAGGACTGCGTGACAGGAATTGACACGATAGATGACGAGCACCGCAACCTCTTTGCCCTGCTCTCGAAGGCATACAATCTCGCCTGCACAGAGTACCACAGCGACTATTATCAGGAACTCAAAAACATCCTCGGGGAGCTCGACCACTACGCGGAGACACACTTTGCGCACGAGGAGGAGTACATGACGCAGATACGCGACCCGGAACTCATCCGCCAGCGCACGCAGCACACCTTTTTCCGCGACAAGATACGGGAGTACGAGTTTGTCAATATTGATGGGGAGAGCGAGCAGCAACGCGTGCTCACGGAACTTGTGCGGTTCCTCGCAAAGTGGCTGTACCGCCACATCCTCAGCAGCGATATCCTGATCGGGAAGCTGCCGCCGCTCGAGGAGTGGATGATACGCGAAAATCCGTGCGAGTTCACGGACGACTACCTGACCGGCATCGCGCTCGTCGACGCCGAGCACAAAGAGCTGTTCCGCATCGTCGACAAGGCAAATCAGCTCGTGAAATCCTTTGACAGCCTCTCGGGATACGACAATATTATCATGATATTAAATGAACTCAAAGAGTACACCAAAGAACACTTTGCCGACGAGGAGGAGTACATGGAGGGCATCCAGTACGAGGGACTGAGCGCGCAGAAGCGCGCACATGAAGCCTTTATCGACAAGCTCGACAACATTAACCTCGACCAGATAGACGCCAATCCCCAGGAGTACCTGCAGGAACTGCTCGAATTTCTGCTCGGCTGGCTGATCAACCACATCCTGTACACGGACAAGAAAATTCCGGTTCACTGACAAAACTGTACTGAATATAAATCAATCGTTCCTGACTACATATACAGCAAAGCAGGAGGCCATACGGTCTCCTGCTTTGCTGTATAATCTTCCCATGCTGTGACGGCCCCTAAACCGCCAGCAAAAACCAGAGACGGACCTCAAACCACGCGCCCTCATCCACATGGCATGCCATCGCGCCGCCCATCTCTTTCATAAAGTGCGCCGCCAGGTACAATCCCATGCCGGATCCCTCCTTCTGCTTCGCATTCTCCCCGCGGAAATACTTCTGCGCCAGGAAAATCTCCTCCTCCTTTTTCACGCTGCGCCCGGCGTCCCGGACGCAGACACACAGCAGCTCCTCCTCAAAATGCGCGCGCACCTCTATCGCGGTGTCAGCGTACTTGTAGCTGTTGGAAATCAGATTGTCCATCACCTGCTGAGTCCGCACAGTATCCGCCATAATCAGACATTCCGGTATCACAAACGGCTGGATTCGCCCGCAAAAATCCGCCTTTTTCAGCGCGTCGGCCACAACCATGCTCCCCACTGCCTCCGGGCTGACTGTCAGCCGGGCAAGCTCGTCGAGCGCGCTGGTGTGCAGGTTGTTCATCATGACCTGGATCTGTCCGGTCTTCTCCACGATCGTGACAAATGCCTTCTGCTGCTCTCCGGCTTGTACCGTGAGCGCCTGAAATTCAGCGACCGCCTGAATCGAGGCAACCGGATTCCGGATGTCATGGCTGATGGCGGCAATCACTTCCCGCCGCTGCCGGTCCGCCTCCCGCGCCCTGGCCCGCTCGTGCGCAATCTCCTCCTGCAGCAGGGCAAAACTCTCCGCAAAAATGCCGAGAGAACGCGCATCCACTGCATCTGCCGGTTCGGACAACACATTCATCCTCTTTGCCGGCAAAAAGACGCTGCGCCGCAGATACAAGAGCATCATATATCCTTCGCAGCCGCCAGCACAAGAACCACAGCCGCCCACACACCCACTGTTCTCATAAGGGCGCCGCCTGTATCATTCACAAAAATAACCCTGCCCACAAGTATTTCATCCTTGATGATGTCCGCGCTGAAATCCCTGTGAAAATATCTGTAGGTATAATCGGTCTGCAGCCCTGGCTCTGACGCTGCGATTGTCCTGCCGTCCGCATCGGTCACAATATACGGCGTGCTGTACTGCGGCAGTGCCGCAAGCGCAGCATCGACCGCGGGCCAGTGTGCCCTGACTGTGAACAGAATATCGTTCGCCTCCGTGTTTCTGATCCGGTCCGCCTCCGCGTCCGATATGCCCGCCCGATACAGACAGACAAGCGACACGCCGGCAGCAAGATACAACAGCAGTGTAACTGTGATAAAACGTTTCAATTCCTCAATGCACCCTCCGCTCCCTGTCAAATACACTCCCGAAATCCATCTGCGTCATCCGGCACAGAGAGAACCCGGGAAGTTCTCCTATCGCTCCTCACGCAGCCGGAACAGATACCCCTTCCCATACTCTGTGAGGATAAATTTCGGCTTTGACGGATTCTCCTCAATCTTCTCCCGGAGCCTGCGGATGTGGACATTGAGTGTCCCGTCTCCCACAAACGCCTCCTGCCAGACCTCCCTGTACAGCTCCTCCTTCTCCACCAGACGGTTTCTGTTCCGAATCAGATACAGCAGAAGCTTTAACTCCATCCGTTTCAGCACAACCGGCTCTTTGTTTCGATAGACCGTCTCCTGTGCCAGATGGACCTCACACGCCCCGAACGAGACCGTTTCCCCCTCCCCGTCAGCCTGGCAGCGCCGCAGAACCGCCTTTACCTTCGCGAGCAGGATCGGCAGCGAGTAGGGTTTGCAGATAAAATCGTCGCCGCCGACATTCAGCCCCAACAGAATATTCTCCTCCGCCGTCTGGCAGCTGATAAACACGATCGGAACCTGCGTCTCCTCCCGCAGCCGCCTGCACAGGTTGTAACCGCAGCCGTCCGCGAGGCGGATATCCAGCAGAATCAACCGCGCGGAATGCTCCTTCCAGAACGCGTCAAATGCCTGCACGCTGTGCACCGCCTCCGCGCGGACTCCCGACAGATTCAGGTACTTGCAGGTGCTGTCCGCAAGCGGCACCTCATCCTCAACTATCAGACAATCGTATAGCAACTGCACCAGCCCTCCTCCCAAACTCCTTTTCAAATGCGATGTACAATGCTGTATTAAATCGACAGCACCTCACAGGGCGCAATTTTTCTGATTTTGCGCGCGGCTGCCAGCGCTGTCAGGCCCCCGGCTGCCTCCATTCCAAGAACAAGCACCAAAATCCATGCCGCCGGAAAAGAAAACGCAACCTTGTAGACCCCCATCGCGCGGAACAGGCCGCTCATCACAGCGTTTGAACCAAAATACAACAGCACGCTTCCCAGCACACTCCCGCCCGCAATGTGGAGCATGTAGGTCATCACCGCCTGCGCAGCCAGCTGTGCACTTGAGTATCCCAGTGCCTTCATTATCCCAAAATCCCTCCGCTGTGTCAACAAAATCGCATTTGTGACAAAAAATCCCATTATCACAATCAGCAGAAAAACCGCGCCAGTCACCAGATACACAACCCCTGCCACGCTGTTGGTAATCGGGGCAAACTGCGCCTGAAATACCTGCGCAAACGCCCCCGCGTACGCCAGCCTCTCCCCGTAACGCTCCTCGAGCGCAAGACAGTACGCCCCTGCATCCATACCATCCTCGAGATAAATGTGGATGGACGTCCAGTCCGCCGCCGGGTCAATCTGCTGCAGTCCCTCCATGGTGAGCGCAATGTCCAGCCCGCCCGAGTACGTCCCCTGCGTGAGTCCCACAATCAAAAACGTCTCCGTGCGCACCTCCTCCTGAAACACCTGCGATACCACAATGCTGTCCCCGATTCCCTTGCCGGAGAGCCTGGCCAGATTTCCAGAAACCGCCGCCTCATTTTCATGGATGGGATAACGGCCCGAAAATACAGACGGATTTTCCAGCGCGTCATAATCGCTGTGGACACTCAGCGACGCATAGACCTCCCCCTCACACATCAGTTTTGTGTATCCCGGATCTATGGCAGTCGCAACCTTTTGCACAGCCAGACCGTCCAAACCTGCCCGCAGCTCTTCCGCAAGCATCTTTGTGTCCTGGATCTGTGCTGCCTCGACATGGACGTCATACACCTCCGCCCCCGTGATCTGCAGCAGCCCATCCTGGCTGCACACAAGTTGCGCATACAGAATCACCGCAAAACCGGCAACACACATCATAGCTGCCACAACAGTACACACAAGAACACTTTTCACCCGCTCGTAATCCATCCGCTTACACACGATCGAAAAATTGACCGGAAACGGCATACGCGCAATAGTCCTTCCCGCCGCCCTGCTTTTTGCGCATCCGATGTGCACACAGTTGCCCTGAAACGCCTCGACCGGTCTCAGGCGGATGATTCCCCGCGCCAGAAACAACGTCACCAGCGCCGTGACAGACGGCACTGCCAGAAGATTTTTGACAGACACCCACCCCAGAAATGCCGTGTTCCACACAAAACCAATGTCTGTCGCCACGCCGCGCACAACCAGCGGCGTCAGTTTCTGCGACAGCAAAATACCAAAGACAGCGCCAGAAAGCCCAAGTCCCAAAAACTGCAGCACGTACGTCGCGGCGACTGCACCTCCCTGCCATCCGATCGCCTTGAGCGTGCCCAATTCTTCCAAATCCCGGTCAAGTGTGCTGCGCATATGAAATGCAATGACAATCAGGCAGGCGATCGCCCCCAACCATGCAGCCCCTTTCAGAACCGCCACATAGATACTGAGATTGCTCTCCCGGCTGGATCTGGCATATTCCACATCCGAGTAACTGTAAAATGCGGCCTCCGCAGACTTTGATGCCACCCACTCTGAAAAGCGCTTTTCAAGCGCTGTCACATCCTCCGCTGCCGCTGTCTGCACAATCACGGCGTCTGCATCCGCGCCCGCCTGTTCTCTCAGTGCCTCAAACAGCGCTCCGGGCAGGTCAAATGCAATGTCCGCCCTGCATCCAAACAACACGTCCTCCGTAAACCCGGCAATTGTATAGCGTTTTTGCAGTGTGCCAGCCGACAGACTAAGCGTGTCGCCCAGCGCAAACCCAAAAAAGGTTTTACACACATACGGAACGTAGATGGCATTGTCCGGCAGCGTCTCCATCCGCTCCACAACCTGCATCCGGGACAGCGTCTCCCCGCGGTCCGCGTTCCTGAAAATCCAGCTTCCATAGATCGGAAGCCCGCTGCCCGCAATCTGAATATCCGCATTTTTGACCAGAACGGCGTCCACAAATTCCATTTTTGCAGCTTCTTTTTCTGATAAAATGCCGCCCATCTCCCGCTCATATTTCTCACAGAATCCTTTTGGCAGGACGGCCGCAAAGTCCGCGCTGTTTGTCTGCGCCGCCCTCTCCCAATACAGCCGCCCAAATCCCTCCGTCATCTGGCTGGCTGTGTCTGCAAGCAGAACTGTCACCAGACTCAGCAGCCAAAATGCCATGGATGTCTTTCTGCTCTTTCTGATATTGGACAAAATTAACTGTAACATCTCACGATCGCCCCTTTTCCATACAAAACAAAACTGCAATTCCCATCTTTTCATGCGCCATTGTTATTTTTACCATCCCATCTCCTCCAGAAAGTGTATCAGCCGCTCTTTGCGCTGCTCCGACTCCCCCGTGCAGGCGCCCAGGATGCACTCCCCGTCAATGCGCCCGTCCCGCAGATACAGAATGCGGTTTCCCCGCAGCGCCGATCGCAGATCGTGTGTCACCATGATGATCGACTGCCCTTTCTGATGAAAACCGGTCAGAAGATCGAGAACTGCCCTCCCGGATGCCGAGTCAAGCGCCCCGGTCGGCTCGTCGGCGTACACGACTTCCGGCTGGTTTATCAGCGCCCGCACAATGCCCGCGCGCCCCAGCTGTCCGCCCGAAACCTGCGACGGATACTTTGTCCACTCCCGCTCGGACAGACCAACTTCTGCAAACAGTTTTTTTCCACATGCAAAGACTCTTTTCCTGTTTTTATCCACAAGCAGCCCGCTGATAAGCACATTGTCCATCAGATTCATGCCCGGAATCAAATGCACCTGCTGAAACACATAGCCGCAGTTTTTGCGCCGGAACCGCGCCAGCTTCCGCTCGGTATACTTCGTGAGATTGGTTCCCTTAAAAAAGACCTCCCCCATTCCTGCCCTGTCCATGCCCGACAGGATGTGCAGCAGCGTCGACTTCCCGGACCCGGACGGCCCCATGATGACCGTAAAATCCCTGTCGTATATCTGAAGGTCCATATTCTTGATAACGTACTGCCCTACCGCGCCGTTTGTGTAGCTCTTGCACAGCTTTCTCGTCTCGATGAGAATGGTTGATGATGTCTGTGTCTGCATAAAAATACCCCCTGTTTTTCGTTGCCCTGCATGTCCGCTCTTTCCTGTATGTCCTAATCCTACCACACAAAATCTTAACTGTCTTAAATCAATCCTTAACAATCCTTAACAGATTTGCACTGAAAAAGGCACATAGCTGTCACTACATGCCCTGAAAAGTTCCATTAATTCCATTTATCTTTATCCATCCAACAGATTTGCACTGATTTCATAGTGCAGCATACCACTTCTAGGCGCTGAACGCCCCTATCTGCTCCGTCTCTAATTGTGCACGATTCGTATTTTGTTCCAGATGGAGTAATGTCTGCTGTTCCTCCTGTGATCACTGTCCAAACCATTGGCCATCCAACTTCCTCTGTATCACAATATCCCGATTCGAAGAAGCCTTTTTTCACTCACCCGCCTTGACTGGATGCCTGTGCAGATGCACGAGGCAGACTGCAGCCACAAGGATAAAAGGCAGCCCTGAGACAATTCCGGTGGGCGCAGGACCCACGAAGAAATTGCCGCCGTCAAATGTAAAGAGCGCCCCCTGCGCCATCAGCACATTGACTGCGCTGTGCGCAAATACCGCCGGAAATATGCTGCCCGTCCGCAGGCAGAGAAACGAGTAGATCACACCCGTCACCATGCCAAACACGCACATTGCAAGGATATTCACCACCGGGAATCCCGCATTCTCATTTCCATAATAATATCCCACTGCCACCAGCGGCGCATACCACAGACCGGAGGCAAAGCCGCTCATAAGCACTGCCCGAATCGTGCCAAACTTGCGGTAGAGCTTCGGGAGCAGGTACGCGCGGAAGCCCCACTCCTCGCCAAAGCTGTTGATAAAATCGAGCACCGCTGCCGTGAAAAATTTTAACAGCAGGTCCGTCTTGTAGGAGGCCACAATGTTGACCGCGTCAATCTGCGTCCCCGCACTTTCTGCGCCCCCGCGGTAAGAGTCGATAAAACGGGTCATGTTCGGGTCAAAATTGTCCCTGAAAATCAGGAAATAAATAGCTGCACCCAAAAATGTAAGAATGGTCATCCCAAACCATCCGAACAAAAACAGAAACCGCTGCTCAAAGAAATTGAACTGAATGCCGGACTTGGCAAGCCCTTCCCGCGTTGCCAGGCGCACCAGAAGCGCTGAGAACGCCGGCGTGAGCATCAGCTGTTTTATCATGTTCACCGCCTCTTTTACGACGTCCGCGTCATTGCTCTGATACATCGGAATGACGGCGAAGATCTCGGAAACCCAGGTTATGCCAAAGCACAGCGCCAGAAAATAGATAATCCGCTTCGTCTCCACCTTCTTGTCCGTCACGCCCACCAGATTCTGTTTCCTTCCAGGCATCCCCTGAATCCGGGCGTCCTTCCCCTGCTGCTGCTGTCCCGCAGCCGCGGGGCGGTTGTGCTTAAATTTCCTTGTGATGTCAAATGCGTCGATATCAGACACACTCTCATCTGTCTGATCCGGCTCCTGCGCACTGTCTGACTGCTGTTCCCCTGCGCCTTCTGTTGCCGCATCCATCTCGTCTATCTCATCTATCTTATCTATCGTTGTCTCACTTTCTGTCTCCGTTTTGATCGCTGTGTTTTCCTGCAATCCCGCCTCCGACTTGTTTTCTAATTCTGCCATCCGTTTCCTCTCTCCCTTTTTCTACAGATCCCAAACGCCCGAAATCCCTCTGTGCCTGACTCCGCGCGCAGGCTTCTTTACAGTTCCTGCGTGATCCGGTACAAATTCACTTTATCTCATTCGCCATGGTATAAAAATGGTGATAGATCCCGCCGAGCGCCATCAGCGCATCGTGATTTCCCTCCTCGACAATCCCCTCGTCCGTCAGCACCAGTATCCTGTCAGAGTTGCGGATGCTCGAGAGCCGGTGCGCAATCGTGAGCGTCGTGCGCCCCTTGGCAAGCTCATTCAGGGATTGTGCGACCGCGTACTCGCTCTCGTTGTCGAGCGCGGAGGTCGCCTCGTCCAGAATCAGTATCGGCGGATTTTTCAGAAAGACCCGCGCGATGCTGATGCGCTGCTTCTGCCCGCCGGAGAGCTTCACGCCGCGCTCACCGACATACGTGTCATATTTGTCCTTGAGATTCTGGATAAACTCGTCCGCCCCCGCGCGCCTTGCGGCCTCTATGACCTCCTCGCACGCAGCGCCCGGCTTTCCGTAAGCGATATTCTCATACACCGTGCCGGAGAAGAGATAGACTTCCTGCTGGACGACGCCGATGCTCTGCCGCAGGCTCCTCAAGGTCAGTTTCCTGATATTGTTCCCGTCCAGCGTGATCTCGCCGCAGGACACGTCGTAAAAGCGCGGGATCAGGTTGCACAGCGTCGTCTTCCCGCCGCCCGAGGGACCCACAATCGCAAGCTTCTCCCCCGCGTGAATCTCGAGATTGAGATTCGCAAAGACCCTGTTGTGGTCATCCGGGTACTCAAAGCTCACATTGTGAAACGCGATCTCACCCTTTGGATTGATGATATCCTGCGCGTCCGGATCGTCAAAAATCTCAATGTCCGCGTCTATGATCTGCAAAAAGCGCTCAATGCCGGTGACGCCGCGCTGAAACTGCTCCGTGAACTCGATAATTCTGCGGATTGTCGCAATTAGCGTGGACACATACATGACATACGCAACCATGTCCCCGGGCAGAATCCTGCCGTCCATCAGGAAAAATCCGCCGCCGACAATGATCGTCAGATACATCAGCCCGTCAAACACTCTCGTGGAAGTGCTGAACAGACCCATGAGCATATACGCGTGCTGTTTCACCCGCAGAAACTGCTGGTTTCCCTCCTCGAACTTCTCCGATTCGAGCGCCTCGTTCGTGAACGCCTTGACGACTTTCTGGCCCAGCAGGCTGTCCTCGATCTTCGCGTTCAGCTCGCCAATCTGGTGGCGCTGTTCACTGAAGGTTCTGCGCATCTTCTTGTTGATGATGCGGCACACCACCGTCATCACCGGCACAAACACAAATATCATCAGCGTGAGCGGCAGATTGACCTGCGCCAGTATCACAAACGAAATCACAATTTTGATCGCCGCGATAAAAAACTCCTCCGGGCAGTGGTGCGCAAACTCCGTCACCTCAAACAAATCATTGGTGATGCGCCCCATAATCTGGCCGACCTTCGTGTTGTTGAAATACGTGTTGGAAAGCAGCTGCAGGTGCGCGTAGGCGTCACGGCGCATGTCCGTCTCAATCTTCGCGCCCATCACATGGCCGGTGTCTGCCATGTAGTAATTTGCCAGCGCGTCGACGATCCGCAGCACAAAATACACCAGCGCAAGCCCGCCGATCATGCGCGCCGTCAGAAGCGCCACGTCCTCGAGCGCCGTGTTGGTGATCTGCCGGATGATCAGCGGCAGCACGATCTCGCACACCGTCGTCAGCGCCGCGCAGAACAAATCTGCGCACAGTGTCCTGCGGTACGGCTTAAAATACGGCAGAAACCGCCGGATCAGCACGCCTGTCGGATACTCTCTGTACTTATTTTTTTCATTTTGCTGCATTTGTGTTCTCCTCTGATTTTTTCACGCCCGGTCAGTTTGCATCCGTATTCCGATGCGTCCTTTCCGGCACTTTTTAATTCCCGTTCGACAGCGCCTGCCCTGCATTGATGCACGCCTGGAAGCGGCCTGTAATCCATAGCAGTTCCCCCCTTTACAGCTGTCAATGAATACTATTTTAACATTGGAACCAGAATCTGTAAAGTAGCGCTTGTAAAACTCGGTTTTCACTCGTGCGATGCCTTGCCTGCCCGAAATTAACGTATCCCAAAATCAACTATTACCCGCTCCTGCCGGATGCCGTAATCCACCTTTGCCGCAACGCAGTACAATCGCTGACACGATGCGCCCTCCACCAGAAATCCCGTGATTTCAAAATCATCTAGCCCTGTCAGGGAGATGATATGCAGGACATTTTTTCCTTCAAACGGATCTGCCCACATCATAACCGGCACACCATCCACCGTCTTCAATGCGCCGTAAACAGAATCAATTCCGCCGCCTTCCCCATCAAAGTGAAGGCACTCATACGTCCCCATATTACTTGGCTCCCAGATAGATTTGTTGTACTTCTCCGGCGCGCCGTCGTTGTCCAGATCGCACTGGTACGAATACTCCTGCTGGCTCAGTTCCTTCTCACTGCTTCCAACTATGTTATGATGGCCGTCGATCTGATCCTTAAAGCGCATACTATCCCTGAGAATATCCTCCGCAAGCGCCCTGTACCGCGCATCCGCGCATTCTGTCAGCGCGGCATCATACGATTCCGGAAACAGCATCAAGTCAATCGTCTCCACTTTTTCCCCATCCACGTAGCATGTCACGCTCAAACCATTGTATGTCTTTTTGCAATAATCGAAGAGCGTGCGCACCAGATAGTTTTTTCCTTCATAACAGATGAATCCAAACTCTTCCCGAAAAGAGTCATAGCTGCTCGTGCGCTGGTACGTGCCGTCCCTGTCGCCTTTGTAGAAAACATACTCCGTAAAACCCGCCGTACCGCCCATATAAAGTTCCGCGATGATATCCGGTATCCCATCGTTGTCCCCGTCCGTTCTCACCAGAATGTAATCTCCCCACTGCTCCGCCATAACCACATCCGAGCGAAGCGACAGATTGTTTTCGGCGATCGACAGCGCCTCATCCCTTGACAATTCTGTGTCATTTATCATCCCCCCGAGGGTTTCGAGCTCCGTCTTATCGCGCATGGACTGGGTAATCCTGTCGAGAAGCCCCTGCGGAATCGCTGCCGCGCTCCCCTGATGATAGTCAATCTCATGCAGATTTCCATCGTTGATTTGTGGAATCAGCCCTTCGTAAAATCTGCGATAGCACTCCTGCACACCAGAACTGTTTTCGTTCCACTCCACGACGGAAACCATCTCATCAAACATGGCATTTTCCGGGCTGTCCTCGTAAGCCCATATCCGCACATCGTTCTCCTGCACCTTAGCCGTGCACTCCCGCTTTTTTGTCAGCGTGGTCCCCTCCCAGCGCCAGAGCGTCTCCCAGTGGCGGTCCGCTTTCCAGTCGTCGTCACACGACCAGACGCTGCCCGTCTCTGAGAAATAAGTTACCCGCCACGCAGATTCCAGCTCATCTGGAACCTGCGCCTGCAAGAACGCCTTTTGATCCACATCCCACAAATAGATGACAGACTTCGACACCGCCATATCTGTGTGCCCGTCGAAATTACAGTCCCTGAAC
>CAMWOK010000016.1 GCA_947175845.1 uncultured Lachnospiraceae bacterium
GCTGTCTGAGACACCGACGGCGGCGTTTTTGGTGACAGGGGCATTCAAGTATCCATTTATTTTGTATTGTCTGCCCGAAAATTCTGAAGTTCGTTCTCAAAGCAGCAATTTTGCCGCTTGGGAGTGGTGGAAAGAATCTATGGATGGAGTGAACTGGATGTTAGTGAGTTCAGACGGCGACGAAGGAATAGCGATCACAGATGGTGTATACTCATCTTTGGGAGGAGTAGGTCAGACCACCATATATTTCACAGAATTTAACCATAATGGGGATCACTTAGCAGCTATTGCGATTGAAAATGATGATGAACTTGCTAAAATACCAGGACTATTTGCAGAGATGGGTGCGACTGCAATCCAGCTCCCTGTAGCAGACGCCCTTGCAATGGATAATGCAACTGTTCAGATGAATACAACCAGCACAGAAGTGGCTCAGCAAACACCACAGGCTCAGCAAACACCCCAGCCGGAAAATACAGTCGTATCACAGGGCACATACACGGTAGAAGCCAATGACAATCTCAGCAAGATTGCCCAGAAAGTGTATGGGGACAAAAAGGCATGGAAAGAGATTTACAAGGCAAACCCTGTCATTAAGGGGGATTATGTGATTTACAAAGGGCAGGTTCTTGTCATTCCTGCAAGGTAAAAGAGGGTATCTCTAAGTTCAGGTCTTTGAGGACTTAGGGATACTTTTATGTAACGAATAAGCTGATGAAGAAAAAGTGTAAAGGGATATTGACAAGATCAAAGAGTAGAATTGAATAGCAGCAAATAAAAAGGGTGCAAGGTCTATCAGTCTTGCACCCTTTTATGATATAGGGGGAATTGATAACGATAATAAATTATGACACATGTTAGTTGATAAAAACATGACACAAACAGATTTACAACGTGCAATAAAATGCAGTTCTAATACAATAAGTAAAATAAAACGCAAGCTTTTGAATGTCTGTATAATGGGTTAAATCCCTCGCATGAAGACAAAACTGCAAATACAAGTGATTCTCCTTGGATTATAATACTATAATTCATTTAGTTTATATTTTTTGGATATAATTCAGATTATAGACTATTGTTTATAACTCGAATAAATTACAATATTGAACTATAAGGAAGGAGAGACACAAGTGGTAGAAGATGAAGTAATCAGCAGGATAAGGTACTTTCTGGAGTATAAGCACTGGAGTCTGTACAGGCTTGCGAAGGAGGCAGATATCCCATATGGCAGTCTGAGTAATATTTTTAACCGAAAAACGGTGCCGTCTATACCAACTCTTGACAGAATCTGCAAAGGTTTTGGCATTAATCTCAGTACGTTTTTTGAGTATGATGACAATCCGATTAAGATTGAAAGCCTGTCAGATGCAGAACAGGATCTCGTCAACTCCTATCGGATTTTGTCGGTGAATGACAAAGCGTTGTTAACTGCATATTTAGATGGTCTTCGTAAACGATGAGAGCATTTGCCAGTTCCATAAATGGCAGATGCTTTTATTGATTTCCTATGCCCTGCGCAGTCCCCGCCTGCGGAACGGATTCCCGAAAGGGAAAAATCCAGTATATGGTTGACAACCACTGTCCGCAATGATAGATTATAAGTAATGAAAGGCTTAAGTACTATTGTATTGCGAATAAGAACAGACAATGCCTGGGGTTCATTATCCGGGCAGTTTTCTTTTCTGCCGGATGTGCAGGATGCGGTGGTACGCCTTAATAAAATAACAGGAGGTAGCAGAATGCAGTCGTTGGATGAAGTAAGGGAGCAGATATGTGATGTCTGCCACAAGATGTGGCAGCAGGGATGGGTTGCCGCAAATGATGGAAATGTGAGCGCCCGGCTCGAGGATGGTAGAATTGTGGCGACGCCCACAGGCATCAGCAAGTCGTTTATCACGCCGGACAAGCTTGTGATACTCGACCGCGACGGAAATATCCTGGAAGCCAACGGGGATTACAGACCGTCAAGCGAGATTAAGATGCACCTGAGATGCTATGATAAGCGCAGTGACGTCATGAGTGTCGTACATGCCCACCCGCCCGGAGCGACAGGCTTTGCGGTGGCGCACAAGGCCATGGACATGTACAATATGATAGAGGATGTCGCAGTGATCGGCGCCGTGCCGCTCACCCCGTACGGGACGCCGTCCACGACGGAAGTGCCCGACGCCATTGAGCCGTATCTGGAGGAGCATGACGTCATGCTGCTTGAAAATCACGGTGCGCTCGCGGTGGGAAGCGATGTCATCACGGCTTACTACCGGATGGAGAGCCTCGAGCTCTGGGCGAAGATTACCATCAATGCAGTGATTCTGGGCGGAAGCTTTGACATCAGCAGAGAGAATATCCAGAAGCTGATCGACCTGAGAGGGTACTACAAGGTGACAGGCAGGCATCCGGGGTACAAGCAGTTCAACCCGGAGGATAAAATGCTGCATAAGACAGATGGCTGAGAGGGGGCGGCAGGATGAAAACAGTGCTTGCAATTGATTTTGGCGCCTCGAGCGGGAGAGCGATAAAAGCCAGCTTTGACGGGGAAAAAATTGTCTCGCAGGAGATACACCGTTTTGAGAACATACCAGTCACGATAGACGGACATATGTGCCATGACGTGCCGATGATTGTGGGCGAAGTGAAGGCGGCGCTCCAGAAGGCGGGACAGATTGACGCGTTCGCGTTTGACACCTGGGGAGTGGACTACGCGCTGATCGGTGCGGACGGAAAGATGCTGCACATGCCGTTCCACTATCGGGACGAACGGACGAAGGACATTGCGGACACCGTCTTTGCGAAGATATCCCGCGAGGAGCTCTACCGGGAGACCGGAAACCAGATAATGAACATCAACACGCTGTTTCAGCTGCTTGCAGACGAGAACCGCGGCAGTGCGGAATCGCTTCTGATGATGCCGGATCTGTTCGCGTATCTGTTTTCCGGTAACAGGGTGTGCGAGTGCAGTATTGCGTCGACGACACAGATGTTTAACCCGGTTGCGGGACAGTGGAGCGAGACGATTCTGCAGCGGTTTGGTATCTCTGAAACGCTGTTTCCAAGGCTGGTGCCGAGCGCTTCCATAACCGGGGAAGCCGAGGCGTATGGCGGCGCTAAGATCGTGTCCATAGCGGGGCATGACACACAGTGCGCCGTGGCAGCCATGCCCTGCAACAGCCAGGAAAATGAGGCGTTTCTCTCCTGCGGAACATGGTCTCTCATCGGCTGTGAGCTCGACGCGCCGGTCTTGACAGAAGAGAGCAGCCGGATGGGACTGTCCAATGAACTTGGCGCGAACAACAAGATTAATTTCCTCAAAAATATCAGCGGTCTGTGGGTGATTCAGGAAATTCGCAGAAGCCTTGCAAAGACGGACCGAAAATACAGCTACAACGAGCTCGAGATGATGGCGCGGGACAGCGAACCTTTCCTGTGCTTTATCGACCCGGACAACGAGATGTTTGCCTCTCCGGAGAATCTGCCGGACAAAATCAGGGCGTACTGCAGCCAGACCGGCCAGACCGTGCCTGAGACGACGGGGGCGCTTGTGCGCTGCGTCTACGAGAGCCTGGCGCTCAAATACCGCTATGCGTTGGAACAGATTTCTCGGTGCACGGGGAAAACATTTGCGCTGCTTCACATGCTTGGCGGCGGGACAAAGGACGGCTTTCTCTGCGAGCTGACAGCGGACAGCCTGGGGATTCCGGTCGAGGCTGGACCCGTCGAGGCAACCGCGCTTGGCAACATCATCCTGCAGCTGATTGCGCTGGGTGAGGTGAAGGACGTGGAGGAGGGCAGGCGGATCATTGCGCGCACGGAGACGGTAAAGACGTATACGCCTGCGCACACACACGGGTGGCAGGAGGCATACGAGCGGTTTGTGTCCGTGAATTTTGGCTCTAACGATACAATTTAATATAGATATAAAAATATGGAGGGAAAATTATGCAGTATCCTAAAATTGGCATCAGGCCTGTAATCGACGGAAGATGGGGCGGTGTGCGCGAGAGTCTTGAGAAGCAGACAATGGGAATGGCGCAGGCAGCACTCGGCCTGATCGAGAACAATCTCAAGTATCCTGACGGCACCAAGGTACAGTGTGTGCTGTGCGACACGACAATCGGCGGCGGTGCGGAGGCCGCAAAGTGTGCGGATCAGTTCTCGAAGGAAAACGTGGTGGCGACATTGAGCGTGACCCCGTGCTGGTGCTACGGTTCTGAGACTTTTGACATGGATCCTAAAACCATCAAGGCCGTGTGGGGCTTTAACGGCACAGAGCGCCCTGGTGCAGTGTATCTGGCGGCCGTTATGGCAGCGTACGCCCAGAAGGGGCTTCCTGCGTTCTCTATTTACGGACACGACGTGCAGGATATGGATGACCACAGCATCCCGGAGGATGTGGCAGAGAAGATTCTCCGCTTTGCGCGCGCAGCAGTCACTGTAGGCTGGATGAAGAATAAATCGTACGTGAATCTGGGCGGGATCGCCATGGGTATCGCGGGAAGTTACTGCAATGCGGACATGTTCCAGAAGTATTTTGGCATCCGCGCCGAGTGGGTTGACATGACCGAGATCATCCGCCGCATAACACTCGATATCTATGATAAGGACGAGTACGAGAAAGCGCTTGGATGGGTGAGGGAGAACTGCAAAGAAGGCTTCGACCTCAACAGCGGCAAGGATTTTCCGGAAATCATACGCAAGTCCAAGGTGGTTCCGCCCGACAAGGACTGGGAGTTTATCGTAAAAATGACAATTATCGCCCGCGATATCCTGTTTGGCAACAAGAAGCTCGACGAGCTGGGCTGGCATGAGGAGGCGCTCGGCAAAAACGCGGTGGCAGGCGGCTTCCAGGGACAGAGAAACTGGACAGACTGGCTTCCAAACGCAGACTTTACAGAGGCGATCTTAGCGTCCTCTTTCGACTGGAACGGACCGAAGGCGCCGACACCGTTCGCAACCGAGAATGACACGTTAAACGGTGTGGCGATGATGCTGGGAACCCTGATCTCAAACACAGCGCCCTGCTTCCACGACGTGCGTACATACTGGAGTCCCGAGGCGTGTGAGCGTGTGACGGGCGCAAAGCCCGACGGGATCGCTGCGAACGGGTTCATCCATCTGATTAATTCGGGCGCAACGGCGCTTGACGGTTCCGGTGCGGCAAAAAATGCGGATGGAAATGGCTGCATGAAGCCATTCTGGGAGATGGCACAGCAGGACATCAAGGCATGCCTCGACGCCACAGACTGGTGCCGGGCAAACTATGAGTATTTCAGAGGGGGCGGATTCTCAAGCCACTTCCGCTGCAGGGCCGAGATGCCTGTGACAATGCTGCGCGTGAATGTGATAGACGGCATTGGACCGGTGCTTCAGATTGCGGAGGGACACACGGTGGACCTGCCGGATGAGATTCACTGTGTGATTGACAAGCGGACTGACGCCTCCTGGCCGACCACATGGTTCGTGCCCAGACTGACTGGAACAGGCGCATTCAAGGATGTCTACAGCGTGATGGCAAACTGGGGTGCAAACCACGGCGTGACAGTCTATGGACATGTCGGGGCAGACCTGATTACACTCGCGTCCATGCTGCGCATTCCGGTAAATATGCACAATGTGGATAACGGCAGAATTTTCCGGCCGCATGCGTGGTCTGCATTTGGAACGGAGGACGTTCAGTCAGCGGATTACCGCGCATGTGCAGTGTACGGGCCGCTGTACCAGTAAGCCGATAGTACAGACTTTCGAAGACTCTGACAGTCTGACGATACAAAAGAGAAAAACACTTTAGTGTACTAAGGTGTTTTTTTCTTTTGTGAAAGCGCTGCATAAGTCTGCTTCTGACGCAGCGCGTCTACACGGAGGAGCTTCCGACTGCGTAAGGGCATTTAATGCGCATATTACAGTGAAAATCTAAACAAAAATTTATTTTTATGAAGAAATTTAGAGATTGACAAATTTAAAAAGAGTGGTATTATAGTAGAGTAACGAATTAACAGATATAGATTTCTGCTACTGCGCTGCATAATTCTCGAAGAGACAGGTTCCTGTGTCATGCACCTGTCATTTGAGTGTCAGTGTGATGCTGTGCGGAGTCTGTAAACAGAAAAAGGGGTAAACAGTATTATGAAAAAGAAAGTTTTGGCACTGATGTTAACAGGGGTACTGACACTGTCGGCTACCGCGTGCGGCGGCAAGGAGAAGGATGTGGATACATCCACAAGTACAAACACGACGACACCCACCGAGGTGCAGGCAAATACAGATGATACAGCGGCTCCCACAGAGCAGGCGTCCGAGGCGCAGCCGGAGGTTGATCCGCTCGAGGAAGCTGTCAAGAATATGGAGTCTGTCACCAATCTGGAAGCGCAGATGGTCATGGATATGGATATGGTCATAAGCGCTCAAGGACAGGAGCAGTCCGTAGAGTCCTCCACCATCATGGACATGGTTTGTTTCAATGATCCGATGAAGATTAAGATAGACATGAATATGGACATGGGTGCGCAGGGAAGTGCAAACATGCAGATTTATGCAGAGCCTGCTGAGGATGGCTCCTACATGATTTATCAGTTTGACGGACAGAACTGGTCGTCTAATACAGTTGCAGAGTCTGCTCTGGCAGATTATGACGCGCGCGGCAGCATGATGGATTTCATCGGCGATACTTCTGTGTACACACAGGAGGGAACTGAGCAGGTAGACGGTACAGATGCCTACAAATATTCTTATACATTGACTGAGGAGGAGCTCAAGGAGCAGATGCTTGCATCAGGTGCGCTGGACTCAGTCAGCCAGCTTGGAATGGACATAAACCAGGAGGGCATGTTTGACGGACTCGGAGATGTGACCACATACGTGTGGATTGATGCAGAGTCTTACTATCCGCTGAAATACGAGATGGATATGACGACAGCTATGGATACGATGATGAAGAATATGGTTGAGGCGCTGGGTGAGCAGGCACAGGGCATGACTATGAGCGTTCCGCAGATGAAAGTTGTCATGACATGCTCAAACTTCAACAGTGCGACAGACTTCACTGTTCCGGATGAGGCGAAGAACTAAGGAATCACGAACAATAAAAAATCTCTTTTCAGAAAAAGGAGTAAAAAACACTTTAGGCAACTAAAGTGTTTTTTTAATACGACTCTATATAACACTATAACATAACACAAAATATAAGTCTAGTGTTTTGTAAAATATATTGTTATAATAGGTAACAGTTCAGCTTTGCCGAACTGCTGCGCATCAAGCCATGCAAAATCGAAGGTACAAAGCGCTGTGCTAATCCGTTTTGCATAGTATGGGCGGGCATGGCTGATGCGATCGCTTGTAGTAATTCACAACACGCAACCCCGCGGGAAAAGACAGCTGCGGGAAGTACGTGTACAAACCTGCCGGTACAGCGTTCTTGTTTTCGAAGTGACAGATCCTGAAATTGGTGTCAGGGCAAGGGCGGAGGAAAAGGCAGGTAAGAAACTGCCGGCCACAGCTGTGGCTGTGTGCGGCCGGACTGGCAGTTTCTGGAAAGGAAAGGTAAACTATGTCTGAAAACAGTACAACAGAACACAGGGAACGGCAGAAGGAGGAGGTGCATCTGAGGGCGTGCAGGGCGCTGATTGCCGCCAATATCAGCGAGTATGAACAACAGTACGAGGAGCGGCACAGGGAGACAAAGGAATTGTTTGACGCGGTGCAGAGCGGGAACGTCGAGCTGTACGATCAGATGATGACCTCCAAAAGCCTTGAGGAGCACAGTCTGAACCAGCTGAACAAAAACCAGTCCGCCTACGACAAGCCGTTTTTTGGCAGAATTGACTACCGCAATATGGAGGAGCGGCTGTTTGAGTCCATCTATATCGGCAAGCATGGCATCCTGCGGGACAAGGTCGATGTGGAGATTGTGGACTGGCGGGCGCCGATCTCCAGCGTGTACTATGAGAATGAAATCGGGGAGGGCACATACAGCATTCCCGACAGTCACAGAGACGGCGGAGGGCGTGTGTACCACATAGACCTGAATCTGAAACGGACCTACGACATTGAGGAGGGGCGTCTGCAGGGTTTTTATGACAGTGATGTGGCGGCGAACGACGAGCTGCTTGTGAAGTACCTGAGCAAGAACCGGGATGCCGTGCTCGGCGACATCATTGCTACGATTCAGAAAGAGCAGAACGAGATTATCCGCGAGAGTCCGTTCCATAACATTCTCGTGCAGGGCGTGGCGGGCAGCGGCAAGACAACCGTGGCAATGCACCGGATCTCCTACATTATGTACAACTATAAAGAGCGCTTTACATCAAATGAGTTCTGTATTGTGGGGGGAAGCGACATTCTGATAGACTATATCACAGGCGGCCTGCCGGAGCTGGACGTCTATGACGTGAAGCACATGCGCATGGACGAACTGCTTGCGCGCCTGTTAAAAAGGGAGTGGAAGAAAAAGTATAAAATTGTGCCGCCCGCCCCCAATCTGGCGTGGAAGAGCAAGATGCTGTTCGCGTCGGAGCTTGAGCAGCACCTGCAGCGGCTGCGGGACCACATCCTCGGAAACTGTGTGGTGTGCGACGAGGATATCGGTATGCTTCTCTCCCAGAAGAACAATGACAATTTCATCAGGGGAAATCCGGAGTATTCTATAAACCGCCTCCTGGTGACGCTCGACGAGCGGCTGCGCGCGCGCATTAAACTGCAGTGCCAGGGGCGCGAGGAGATTGGCATCTACCCAAAAAAGCTTGCGCAGTACAAAAACTATTTCTCCAATCACTGTTACAAGGGCAGCGTGGTCAGTCTCTATCTCCAGTTTCTGGAGGTGTACGGCAAGGCGTACTACATTGACATGGCGCCAGTGGCGGAGCGGATCGCGCGCGGCGTGTTTGATGTGTACGACATGGCGGCAATGCTGATCATCTATTACAGGACACTGCAGCGCAGGCCGGACGAGGAGTTCGGACAGATGTTTATCGACGAGGCGCAGGATTTCGGGCCGATAGTGTACTATGCGCTGCGGACTGTGCTGCCGGAGTGTTACTTTACAATCATGGGAGACGTGTCGCAGAACGTCAACTACGAGTGCGGCATGAACGAATGGCACGATATGCGCCAGAAGATATTCTGCGGCGCAAACGACAGTTTTCGCGTGCTGGCCAAGAGCTACCGAAACACGATTGAAATATCGGATTTTGCTGGAAAGATACTCAGCAGTGCGTCGAAGGGCGCCTACAAAATACAGCCGGTCATCCGCCACGGGGAGCCTGTGCACTTTGTGGAGAGCATCTCGCTGGAGGAGGCGGCAGGCATGTCCGTGGACATTGTGCGGGACATGCAGCAGAAAGGGTACGAGACGATCGCCGTGATCTGTTTTTCAGACAGGGAGAAGGAGGAGGCTGTCAGGCGTCTTAGCCGCCAGATTCCGCTCACCGACTCAGACAAAAGCGGATTCTGCAAGGGTGTGATGGCACTCACCGTGCCGGAGACAAAAGGATTGGAATTTGACTGCGTGCTTCTGTGGAAGCCGGATCTGCAAGGCTACAGGGACAATCCCAAGCTTGCAAAGCTGCTGTATGTCGCCGCGACGCGAGCGCTGCACGAGCTGTTTGTGGTGCGATAGCTGCCCCGAAGTTGTGGGGCGGGCCAAAGTGTGGTACACTGTGGACAGGCAGTGCAGTGGCTTAAAGGCCGTACTGTAAGGATTTGCATTGGACGGGCTGCTGTTTTCAGACAGGCGAGGACAGACAGCGCGGTGTGGCAGGAAAAAGACTGAGGAGGCTTTGAGACAATGAGAGAGATGAGAGAGAATTATAAGGTGCGCAGACTTGGCGGGGCCATAGACTGGACGGTTGAGGTTCCGGGGTCAAAGAGCATGACAAACAGAGCGCTTCTGATGGCGGCGCTGGCGGACGGGACGACGACCCTTAAGGGCGTGCTGTTCAGCGACGACTCGCGGCACTTTCTGGGAGCGCTCAAAGCGCTCGGCTTTTCGGTGGAGACAGACGAGGCGGCGAAGGTCGTGACAGTGGAGGGCTGCAAAGGAGAAATTCCGGTCAGAGAAGGGGAGATCAATGTCGGGAGCGCAGGAACCGCCGCGCGCTTTCTGACGGCAATGCTCGCCATGGCGGAGGGAAATTTTGTGGTGAACGCCTCAGAGCAGATGAAAAAGCGCCCCATGAAGCCGCTTTTTGACGTGCTGCAAGCGCTGGGGGCACAGATAACGTTTCTGGAGAAGGACGGGCATCTGCCCGTTTGCATCCGCGGAATCGGCGGCAGAAAGCCTGCGCACGAGATGTGCCGCGTGCGTCTCGACATCAGCGAGAGCACGCAGTTTCTGAGCGCGCTGCTGCTGATATCGCCCATGATAAAGCAGGGGATTGTGATAGAGATCACAAGTGCGCGCAAGGACGGCGCGTACATACGGATCACGCGAACCATGATGGAGCAGCGCGGCGCGGCAGTCGCATTCGACGGGGCGCGGTATGTCGTGCAGAGCGGGACTGCCTACCGCGCGGGAATCTGCCAGATTGAGCCGGATGTGTCGGCGGCGTGCTATTTCTACGCGGCGGCGGCACTCACGGGCGGACGGTGCGTGGTGCGGCATGTCACGCGGGACTGTATGCAGGGCGACTTAAAATTCCTGGACTTGTTAAAGCAGATGGGGTGTGCGGTGCAGGATGCGCCGGGCGGCATTGCGGTGCAGGGAGCAGAAGGAGGGCGGCTTCGGGGCGTCACTGTGGACATGAAGGATTTTTCCGATCAGGCCATGACGCTCGCCGCGCTTGCGCCCTTTGCGGACGGGGACGTCCGCATTGAAAATATCGGCCACATCCGGCTGCAGGAGTCCGACCGCATCCATGCGATTGTGACGGAGTTAACAAGGCTTGGCGTCGCGTGCTCGGAGGAGGAGGACGCCGTTGTGATACATCCTGGAATGCCAAAGCCCGCCGTTGTGCAGACCTACGACGATCACCGTATGGCGATGGCGTTTGCGCTGATTGGTCTGCGGGTGGACGGCATAGAGATAGCAGATCCAATGTGCTGTCAAAAGACGTTTGAGGACTATTTTGAGGTGCTGGACAGGCTCACCACGAGTGGCCTGTAAAGACAGGGAACTGCGATTTCTGTCTTGTCTTTCGGAGCGAAGTATATTATAGTAAAACTGGGGGAAAAAGAGATGAGACTTTATATGATACGTCACGGGGAGACGCAATGGAATGTGAGCAGGCGTTTTCAGGGAAGGTCCGACATTCCGCTGAATGATGAAGGACGCAGGCTGGCACGCATCACTGCGGAAGCGCTCGCAGAGGTGCCGTTTGCCCGAATCTATACAAGTCCGCTGAAAAGGGCGCGGGAGACGGCGGAACTCATAAAGGGGGAGCGCGACATCCCCGTAATTTTGGATGAGAGAATTATTGAGATCGGCTTTGGGGTGTACGAGGGACTTTGCTGCGGGAAGGACAATTACAACATTCCCGATCCGGAGTTTATGAATTTTTTTGACAAACCAGAGGCGTACAAACCGCCTGAGGGGGCGGAGAGTATTGAGGAGTTAAAGGCGAGAACCGCTGATTTTTTGCAGGAAATTGTGCATAATAAGGATATGGAAAATGATACAATCTTAGTGTCGACGCACGGCGCTGCACTGAGAGGGCTTTTGTCCAGCATAAACAATATCGGAATCGAGGATTTCTGGAAAGGCGGCGTGCACAAAAACTGCGCGGTGACGATTGTTGATGTTGACGTAAAGAGTGGCTCTACTGTCATACGCGAAGAGGGGAAAACATATTATTAAAATATAAGGAATCATAAAGTGCGATATCGGATTCCGGACGAAAGAAGGCGTCAGAGTTTTGGAAAATGAGTATAGCAAAGTGAAAGTGAATAACGAGATGGATTTCTGTTCTGTTACGGATTTGGATGTGAAGAAAACACTGGAGAAAGAATTTATGAGAGCGCGTGTGTCCTATTTTCTCAGGTGGGAGAAGCCAGGGTTCTGGTCTAGGCTATTTGGCGGAAGAAGGGACAGCGTTGTATTTTGCATCAATTCTGCGCAGCTCGAGACGGCGGACGCAGTTTTGCGCGAATTGGGAGAGATCGAGGGAGACGTCCGAATGCTGCGGACGAAGTCGAACAACAGGATTGGATTTTGATAAAAACAGAGCAGGGGTGCGCCTGCTCTGTTTTTATCAAAATCATTTTTTCCCGGAATGTCTGTCGGCAGGGATCGGATCGTCCTCGTAATACGCATCGTCGGGATATTCCTCTCCATAATCGTCTTCCTGGTAGTATTCGTCGTCTGAGAACTGCTCGTCCTCATAATATCCGTCGTCTGAAAACTCCTCTTCTTGAGAATACGCATCCTCGAAATCCGCGTCGTCTGAGAGGATTTCGATCTCAAAGTCCTCGTCGTCGGGAAGGGGGCCGTCCTCATAATATGCGTCATCCGAGATGGCATCCTCATAATAGTCGTCGTCCTCGTCGTCGTCAGAATAATCACCCAGGTCGGCGCGGTCTTTCAGGAAGATGCTGTATACGGAATAGCCAATCAGGGCAATGACGCCCAATATGGCTGCCGCCAGAATGATGAAAACAGGCGCGCCAAACAGCTTTGAGGTCACTTCCGTGTACCCTTCCTCAAAAGTGCTGTCCTCCGTCTGCAGATCGTCTTGTGCTTCGTCTCCGGAAGGCTCTGCGGGCAGCGTCTCTCCCCCGCTGGTGTCCGGGATGTCTGTGCTGGGCGGTTCGGGCTCCACAACTGGACTGTCCGCAGCAGAATTGTCCACAGCGGGTTTTTCGGTGCTGGCTGGCGGGGTGGAGGATGTAAAGTCGGAGAGAACGTACCCCACACCGCCGGCGTATTGGATTTGATACCAGTTGTCAGCGGTTATGCCTGTCACAGTGATGGCCTGTCCGTGTTTGACGGTTCCTAGTTTACTGTGTGTTGTGGACGGGCCGCTGCGCACGTTCAGTCCCTTCTGTGAGGAGGCGTAAACGGTGGTCTGCATAGGGGTGACTTCAACAATCACCTGGTCGGCAGGAGCCGTCTCAGATGTCAGCGTGTCAGTTGTGGGATCAGAGGGCGTCTGCGGAGGGATAGCGTTTATGCCGTCGGCCGGTGTCGGCGGCAGGGGAGTCTCAGCAGGAGGTATGTTTTGCGGGGGCTGTGTTCCGGTAGTGTCCGTGACGGTGTCCGTCGTCTGCGGGGGAACCGGCTGAGTCTGCGGCGTGTTTGGCTCGGCGGCAGCTATGGACAACACAGGAGCAGCGGTTAGAAGCACGGCGGCTGAGGCGCATACGATCATTTTTCTGAAACAGTTTTTAACGGGAAATGTTTTATCCACTTGCAAGTCCTCCTTGATAAAAGAGTGGGCCGGGTGGCATCCGCTTCCGGGCGCGCTCTTGTTTTACAAATTATAGTATACCATGTAATTAAAAAAGTTTGTATATAAAATATCAATAAATTTTCTTGACATTTCAGCAGAGATTTAATACTATAATTAAAGGCTCTATCGGGAGTCCGCGGAGACGATGCGCGCTGCTGCGCATTAGACAAAGGTGGTACTGCGTATATACGCCCTTTGCTGTAGAGTTTACAGTAAGGGGCATTTTTTGCGTTTTTACAGATTATGCATATATTCGATTCACACGGGAAAATGGAGGGGTTACATGAGCAGGGAGTTGGCAAAGACTTACGATCCACATGGGCTGGAGGACAGGATTTATCAGAAGTGGCTGGACAAAAAGTATTTTCATGCAGAGGTTGACCGGGACCGACAGCCGTTTACGATCGTGATTCCGCCCCCGAATATTACGGGGCAGCTTCACATGGGACATGCGCTGGACAACACGATGCAGGATATTCTGATCCGCTTTAAGCGGATGCAGGGGTACAATGCACTCTGGCAGCCGGGAACGGACCACGCCAGCATTGCGACGGAGGTTAAGATCATCGAGAAGCTCAAGGAGGAGGGCATTGACAAGCATGACCTTGGACGCGAGAAGTTTCTCGAGCGCGCGTGGGACTGGAAAAGGGAGTACGGCGGACGCATCATCAGCCAGCTGAAAAAACTGGGGTCGTCGTGCGACTGGGACAGGGAGCGCTTCACGATGGACGAGGGCTGCAACAGGGCAGTCACGGAAGTGTTCTGCAAGATGCATGAGAAGGGCTACATCTATAAAGGAGCCAGGATGATCAACTGGTGTCCGGTGTGCAATACGTCCATATCCGACGCGGAGGTGGAGTACGAGGAGCAGGCGGGCCATCTGTGGCATATCAAGTATCCGGTCCTGAATGATGACGGTTCCGAGTCCGGGGAGTACCTGACCTTTGCGACCACCAGGCCGGAGACGATGCTCGGCGATACTGCAGTTGCGATTCACCCGGACGATGCGCGCTATGCGCACCTGCGGGGAAAGAAGCTGATGCTTCCGCTGATGAACCGCGCGATTCCGGTAGTCGAGGACACCTATGTCGACATGGAATTCGGCACTGGTGTTGTCAAGATCACGCCCGCGCATGACCCGAACGATTTCGAGGTCGGCAAACGGCACAGTCTGCCGCTTGTCAACATTATGAACGACGATGCCACCATCAACGAAAACGGCGGCAGATATGCAGGGATGGAGCGCTATGCGGCGAGAAAGGCCATCGTGGAGGAGCTTGACCGCATGGGCCTTCTCGTGAAGGTGGAGGATTACAGCCACAATGTGGGCACGCATGACCGCTGCAAGACGACGATCGAGCCGCTTGTCAAGCAGCAGTGGTTCGTGCGGATGGACGAGCTGATAAAGCCTGCTGTCGAGGCTGTGAAACAGGGTGAGATTCAGCTGATCCCCGAGCGGATGGACAAGATATATTACAACTGGACGGACAATATCAAGGACTGGTGCATTTCCAGACAGCTCTGGTGGGGGCACCGGATACCGGCGTACTACTGTGCGGAGTGCGGCGAGATCACGGTCGCAAAGAGTATGCCAAAGGCATGTCCCAAGTGCGGATGCGGGCATCTCACGCAGGACCCCGACACGCTTGACACGTGGTTTTCTTCGGCGCTGTGGCCGTTCTCAACGCTTGGATGGCCGGACAGAACCGAAGATCTGGACTATTTTTATCCTACAAATGTGCTTGTGACAGGGTATGACATTATCTTTTTCTGGGTCATCCGCATGATCTTCTCCGGGTATGAGCACATGAAAGAGAAGCCCTTCAAGACGGTGCTCTTCCATGGGCTGGTGCGCGATGCGCAGGGCAGGAAGATGTCAAAATCACTTGGGAATGGCATCGATCCGCTCGATGTGATTGAGCAGTACGGCGCGGACGCGCTCAGGATGACGCTGATCACGGGAAATGCGCCCGGAAACGATATGCGCTTCTACTATGAGCGGGTGGAGGCAAACAGGAACTTTGCAAACAAGATCTGGAATGCGTCGCGCTTTATCATGATGAATATGGACGGCAAGACGGTCACAGATGCGTCTGAGAGCCTGGAGCCATCGGACCGCTGGATCCTCTCGAAACTGAACAGCCTCGTGCGGGAAGTCACAGAGAACATGGAGCATTTTGAGCTTGGAATCGCGGTGCAGAAGATCTATGATTTTATCTGGGACGAGTTCTGTGACTGGTATATCGAGATGGTGAAGCCAAGACTTTACAATTCGGACAACGCAGCCTCACAGAATGCGGCGCTGTGGACGTTAAAGACGGTGCTGATCGATGCGTTAAAGCTTCTGCATCCGTACATGCCGTTTATCACGGAGGAGATCTTCTGCACGCTTCAGGCGGAGGAGGAATCCATCATGATCGCAAAGTGGCCGGAGTACACAGAGGCGCGCTGTTTTGCACAGGATGAGAAGGATATCGAGATCATCAAGGAGGCGGTGCGCGGCGTCAGAAACGCAAGGACCGAGATGAATGTGCCGCCGTCGAAAAAGGCGCATGTATTTGTGGTGTCCGCTAGGGAGGATATCCGAAAGACCTTCACGGAAGGGAAGCTTTTCTTCGCGTCCCTTGCAAGTGCGTCCGAGGTCACGATACAAGAGGACAGGAGCGGCATCGCGGAGGATGCGGTTTCGGTTGTGATTGCCAGCGCAAATATCTATATTCCTTTTGCGGAGCTGGTTGACATCGCTCAGGAGATTGAGCGCCTGGAAAAGGAGTCAAAGCGTCTCGACGGTGAGCTTGCCCGGGTCAACGGTATGCTGAACAATGAAAAGTTTCTGTCGAAAGCGCCGGAGGCCAAGATTGCCGAGGAGAAGGGAAAATTAGCAAAATATGTACAAATGAAGGAACAAGTTGTAGAACGGCTTGCGCAATTAAGGTAAATAGTGTTACAATATAGACATAAAGGGGCAGGGGTTCCTTCTCGGAGGTGAACAAATGGTTAATGTCAAGTCTTATGTCAGAATAGCAGAAGATAAAAAAGAAGCGTGGCTTTATCTGTGCGCGCCGGAAGCGGGCACGGGGTATGAAAAATCGGAAATCATGCGATACCTTCAGCTGAATGGGGTGGTGGCAGGTATCAATGAGTCACATGTTGCGGCGATGTGTAAGAAGCAGATCTATGAGCGCGAGGTGAAGATCGCGACGAGCGAGCTCGGGGAGCCTGGCTGTGCAGGGCGGTTTGAGTTTTTCTTCAGCACAGAGAAGCCTAGGCCCGAGATTCGAAGCGACGGCACAGTGGATTACAGAAGTATGTCTCTGGTTCAGAATGTGGAGGAGGGACAGCTGCTTGCCATATATCATCCCGCTGTGCAGGGAACATCAGGAAGGGACGTCACAGGGGCGGTGGAAAAGGCAAATACCTATAAGGAGCTCCGGCCGCTCACAGGGAAAGGCATCAGCAACGAAGAGGACCCCAACAAGTATTACGCATCCAAGTCCGGAAAGATTGAATATGACGGGAACAGCAAGCTCTCGGTGGTGGAGGTATACGAGATACAGGGCGGCTGTGATTACGCCAACAATGCGCTGGTGGATTTCAACGGGGACGTCATCATACATGGCAACGTGGAAGCCGGCGTGACCGTGCGCGCAGGCAAGAGCCTCACAGTCGAGGGCGTTGTCGAGTCCGCGAATATTTCGGCGGGCGGTACAGTGTGTCTCAAGCGCGGTATGCAGGGCGCCGGAAAAGGTGCGATTGTCGCGGGCGGCGATGTGTTTACGGAGTTTATTGAGTACGCGAATGTCAGTGCGGGCGGAAGTGTGCAGTCCAATGTCATTCTCAACTCCAAGGTGACTGCGGGCGATCAGATCACACTCACGGGCAAAAAGGGGCTGATTGCGGGCGGTTATGTTCATGCGATGATGGGCGTGAAGTGCCAGAATGCAGGCAATCAGTCGGAGATCAAGACGGGTATCCATGTGGGGGTGATGCCCGAGATCATGGAACAGCGCGTCGCGATGAACGAGGAGTACAAAGTGCTCAACCAGGAGCTCGATGAAGTGGCGGCAGGCATGGCAAAAATCCTGCGCGTCAGACAGCAGACAGGTGAGCTCAGCGAACAGCTTCAGGCGCATCTCAACGACTTGAAGAAAAAGAAGAGTGATATCTACATTAAGTGCATCAAGGCAAAGAAGCAGGTTGATGACCTGGAAAAAATAATCCTGAAGTCGAGAGAGGCCAAGATTCGGATTAGCGGAAATGTCCACAAGGGCACGGTCATCAGCATCGACGACAATCGAATGGTGATCAACCGGGACACAAGCTTTATGGAGTATTCGGCACAAAACGGAGTGATTGTCGGAACAGTGGTGGTGTTATAAAATATTGAGTGGAAAGGGTTCGCGTTCGACAGCGAACCTTTTTACGCGCACGATGATGCCGAGGGGAAAGGTTATGAGAGAATTGACTGCGCACAGCTATGCTGAGGCGGAACGTTTTCTGGATGAGGTGCCCAGATTTACAAAGAAAAATCCGTTGGAGGACACAGCGGGCTTCTATGATTATATACAGCAGTATGAAAACGGCAGATACCGGGAGGAGACGCTTGGAAAAATAATACACGTGGCGGGGACCAACGGAAAGGGGTCGGTCTGCGCATTTTTGCAGAAGATCTGTATGGAGAGCGGCCTGCGCACTGGAATGTTCACCTCGCCGCATCTTGTGACGACCAGAGAGCGGTTTTGTGTGGATGGCTGTGTGATCAGCGAGGAGGAATTTACTGCGGCCTTCAACTGGCTGTCAGCCAGGATTGCGGAGTATTGCTGTGTCCGGCAGGAATACAGTCCGACATATTTTGAGCGCCTGTTTTTTATGGGAATCTATGTGTTTGCGCGGGCGGGAGTCGAAGTTACAATCCTGGAAACAGGGCTTGGAGGGCGTCTGGACACGACAAATGTCATCAGGAATCCATGGATGACCGTGATCACGGAGATTGGACTGGATCACATGGCGTATCTGGGGGATACGCTAGAAAAGATAGCGTTTGAGAAGGCGGGAATTCTCAAAGCGGGGGTGCCTGTCGTATTTTCGGACAGAAAAAGCGCGGTTTCAGCGGTAATTCGCAGAAGGGCGAAGGAACTTGGCTGCGAATGTCATGCGGTGTCGGAAAATGACTATAAAATCAATGAAATTCAGAAAAAATTCATTGATTTTTCTGTTGTCAGTCGTTATTATGGTTATGGTAGACTGATCGTGGAGACAACAGGGGTCTACCAGGTGGAAAATGCGGCAGTTGCCATTCGGGCGATAGAGGAGGCTGCCGCTGGAACGATAGAGACGGTCACGGAAGAAACCATCCAAAAAGGAATCAGAAAGATGCGCTGGGCGTGCCGCATGGAGGAGATACGGCCAGGGGTTTTTATTGACGGAGCACACAACGAGGACGGGATTGCGGCGTTTGTGCAGTCCCTGAACATGTCGCCGGATCTTTGCGGGGCAGGCGGCAGGTGTGTGCTGATTTTTTCTGTTGTCAGGGATAAACAGTACGATAAAATGATAGAGATGCTCTGCGGGCTTGCGATGGTGACCGATTTTGTGGTCACGCATATTCCAGGGGAGCGGGGAGCCGGTCTTATGGAGCTTGGGGCATTGTTTGAGAGATACGCGGACAGAAGCACACAAGCGGTATATACCTGTGAACGGATAGAGGATGCCCTCGCTTACGGGCTGTCGGCCAGGGGGGACACAGGCAGGGTATATATTGTCGGATCACTGTATCTGGCAGGGATTGTGGAGGACAGTTTGGAGGATTGTGATGATAGATTTTGAGGAAGAATTGAAAAAATTTCATCCGAGTCTTGAGGTCGAGGATGTGGAGGATGCAATATATAATCAGGATGTGACGGACCTTGCAGATGTGCTGGTTAAATTGGTGAAGGAATCGAAGGAAGTGTAGGGGAGTTATGTATTGCTTTAAATGTGGATGTCTGTTGTCCGAGAAGAATTTCTGTACCGGATGCGGGGCGGACGTGGGATTGTACAAGAAGATTATGCACGCTGCCAACCGATTTTACAATGATGCGCTGGATAAGGCAAAGGTGCGGGACCTGACAGGTGCGGTGTCGAGCCTGCGCCAGTGTCTCAAGCTAGACAAAAATCATATAGACGCGCGAAATCTGCTGGGGCTTATATATTTCGAGCGGGGCGAGGTCGTGGCGGCGCTGAGTGAGTGGGTCATCAGCAAGAACATCCGAAGTGAGAAAAATATTGCGGATGACTACATTGACAGGTTACAGAACAATCAGGGCAGGCTCGAAGCCTACAATCAGACGATCAAAAAATATAATATTGCACTTGCCTACTGCGAGCAGGACAGTCTGGATCTGGCGGTGATTCAGCTCAAAAAGGTGGTCTCCATGAATCCGAGATTTGTGCAGGCAAGGCAGCTTCTGGCACTGTTGTACATACAGAATCAGGAGTGGGAGAGCGCGAAGAAAGAGCTTGAGAAGACGCTGCGCATAGACGCGAACAATACGATGACACTCCGGTATCTCAAGGAAGTGGACGAAATGATGCCCACGGAAGAGGAGCATGTGCGGAAAAAGAAAGAGGCGATCGTGTACAGGAGCGGCAATGACACCGTGATACAGCCAGTCGGAAAAAAGGACAGGTCCGGGCTGCAGACGCTGGTGAACATGCTGATTGGCGTGGCGATCGGTGTGGGGATTGCATGGTTTCTGGTGCTGCCAGCGCGGATACAGCAGGCGCAGGATGATGTGAACGAGCGGTACAAGGCAGTCAGTGAGCAGCTTGACGCAAAGACGGTGCAGGTCAATGAGATGACCGTCCAAATCAATGAACTGATGCAGGAGAAAGATTCCCTGACAAGCAGTCTGAGTGAGGCGCAGGCGGACAAGGTTCAGATACAGGCAAACACAGATCTGATCGAGGCAGTTTTGATGCACATGAACAAGACAGGGGATGAGATGGCGATCGCGGATACGCTGGAATTGATCGGCGAGGATTATCTCCAGAATGAAGCGACAGAGAGCTTCCGGACGCTGTATGCGACACTGCGCACCAACGTGAGCAAAGTTGTGGCAAGGAAGAGTTACGACATCGGGTATGAGGCGTTTCGCGCAGAAGAGTACGACACAGCCATAGAAAATCTTGAGCGGGCGTACGCGTATGACCCGTCAAACGGCGAGGCGCTGTATAATCTGGGCAATTCTTACAACAAAAAGGGGGATCTTGAAAAGGCGGTTGCGATCTATGAACAGGTTGTCGAGCTGTTCCCCAAAACAGAAAAAGCGCGAAAATCGCAGAACTACATAAAGGAAATAAAAGGTGACTGATACAAAAGAGGACATGCCGCGGCGGCACGTCCTTTTTTGCTGTCAGCCCGGTTGTCGATTCAGGAAAAGCAATTTGGTGAAATGTCAAGGGGAAAATAAAAAAGATTTTCTGGAAAAA
>CAMWOK010000017.1 GCA_947175845.1 uncultured Lachnospiraceae bacterium
AAGCTCCCAACAGCATTTTGCATATCCAATTTTGCATGGCTGAACTGTTACAACATTTTATAACAGTCCGGCATTTGACTTGCTGATTACAGGCATCAGGCCATGGTACGTGTCCCATGGCCTGATGCTTCTCAACCACTGTGCATTCTCGCAAAGCATCCTTTACACTCACAGCTCTATGCGGCCCGGAAACGCTTCTGCGCGCATGATTCCCCACATTTTATCTATGTACGACAACGTGTAAAAATTCTCATAATAGTGATAATAAAATGCGCCTTTTGGCGTCATGCAGTACACGCCGTCGTGTTCTGTCACGAAGCCAAGCCACTTTGCAAAACGCAGCTCCATTCCATACATCTTTTTTAATGGCACATGAAAAAAAGCCTCAAAGTCCGCCGTTGCGACTTTTGTGCTGTACGCTGTCCAGAACAGATAATAGACCATGCGCTGACGCCGTGTGAATCGAAGTGTCAGTGATGTCGGCAGCTGCATGGCGTCAATCCGACGGCAGTATTCCTCCACCGAGAAGGTGTTGATTTTGAACTGTCCGCGCAGAAGCGTCGTCGCAGAGCAGCCAAATCCAAGAAAATTGTCGCGTGTCATGGAAGAATACCGCGCATTCTGGCCCTTGGAGAAGGTCCAGATGGAAGTGCGGGTGTATCCTTTCGCCTCGCAGTAGGCAGTTAGCGCATCGAGCAGCTGACGCTTTTCCTTCGCAGGCATTGTCCGCACAGCGCTCGACGTGAACGCAAAGTCGATGAACGGGTAAACAGCTATGTGGTTTGCACCGTTTTCAAATGCAAGGGCAATATCCGCGCGCAGATCGTCAAAAGTCTGCCCTGGCAGCGCGAATATAAAATCCATGGAAACCGTCTCAAAGGCAGCCGTGTGCAGTGCGCTGGCCATGGCGGAGACGTCAACTGCCGCCCGCCCCAGCTCTTTTTGATATTTCTTCTGAAAGGACTGGATGCCTATGCTGATTTTGGTTACTCCGGCATCTTTGAGGACCCGCAAAATGGCAGGAGTGACATTGTCCGGATGCAGCTCCACGCCAATGCCTTCCGTGATGATAAAATGCTCGCTGACGGCACAGATAATTTCCCGGATGCGCCCTGCCGCGAGTGCGGGTGAGCCGCCTCCAAAGTACAGACTGGTGACGACTTTCTTTTCCGCGGTCTGCCGGCCGACCATATGGATTTCCCTGATGAGGGCGTCAATGTACCGGCTGCACAGCTGTTCGGAGTACGGCACCTTGCAGTATGGACAAAAATTGCAGATGCTCGCACAGAAGGGGATGTGAATATACAGCCCCAGATTCCGGCAGCCCCCAAAAGGAAGTTTCTGGTCATACTCCCCTGTGAAGACAAACCGCCTCGCCGAGCGGGTGAGCCACATCCTTGTCAGATTGGTGATGATTCCCATGCCTCCTCCTTCCTGCCAAGAAGCTGATTCTATATAAACTTCAGATACGTGCGCAGCATTTCCGCAATGATTTTCAGGTTTCCCTGAAACAGAAGCGTATATTCTGCGACGAAAAAATAGCCGCATTTTTCACACAGCCCAGGAACGTCAATACAGCGCCCGCAGGTGCTGAGTTTTCCGTTCTCCATCACCACACACTGGTGGCACGGTGTCGGAAAGCGGTTGTCAATCAGATAGGGAAATGCGCTCCTGAGATTAAAAACAGGCACTTGCTCCTGCATCATCTGCGCAATCACGTCACAGCACTTTGCCTTTTCTTCGCGGCTTAACGCCAGCGTCTGCGTGTCCGGATACGGTGTGTGAAAATTGAACGAGACTGCCCGCACATTGGGCGTGTGTTTTGCCGTCATGCACACGTCCCGGATGGCATCTTTGTTCAGCTGGTTGACTGCCATGTAGAGGCAGATATTGCCGGCGGACGCATTGTTGATATTTTCCATGATGCTATCATATGTATCCCCCCTGATTTGGTTATGCCGTGTGCGGTCTCCGTCCAGACTGAGCAGAATCAGATCCGCCTCCGGTAAATTGATGGGAAATGTGCCGTTTGTCACGACATTTACAATCAGATAGCCCATCTGCCGTGCCTCGAGAACCAAATCGCGCAGACATTTTCCACTGTCTCGCCACAAAAAGGTCTCTCCGCCGCAGAAAAACAGGATGCGCACTCCCATCCCGTACAGCTGCTGCATCTCCTCTTTGATCTGGCGGTACGGATAGATCACCGCTGTGATATTGTTGACAGAACAGTGCTTACACTGCAAATTGCACCTGTCTGTCAGTATAATTGTGCCGAGAATGGGGTCCTTTTTTCGAAATAAAATGGTCCGAATCCCAAATCCCGCAAACTGTGCAAATGCGGATAGTTTCATATTGCCCCCCTGTGGTTCATTTTGGGTTCCTCCCTGTGGCGCCATATCTGACCACAAACCGGTTTTTTAACCGCAGAAATTCATCCAGCTGCATCAGTGTATAAAATAAGAGTGCCCTCGCCTCGAACTCCTCCCTGCTTTGTGGCAGCGCTTCAAGTTTCATATTAAAAAGCATTTTCTCCAGAATTTTCAGCAGCCCTTCCACATCATTGTCCCTGTGGTACTGCTTCTCGATCTCGCAAAAGAATGCTGCAACCTGCATTGTCTGAGCCGGCAGCATGTCTATGCGCACAATGCTGTCATAGATATTGCGCAGCACCCTGCTCTGGTTTTCCCGCATTCGAATGTAGTCGAGCTCGTAAGCGGACTGGCTCCAGAGTGTGTTGTTCCAATTGCGCAGCGCACTTTCCTTGGCAAGACGAATCCTGTCCTCGAGGCGCGCAAAGCAATCCGAATTGTAGCCCGTCTTGTCCGCGCGCATGAGATTTTCTCCCATCCGGTGAACGATCCCTTTGATTTCCTCGTCGACCTGTCTCGAGAGCGCATCGAACTCCCCCTCTTTTTTTCTCAAATGCAGATTGATTAATATGCCATAAAATGTGCCGATGAGAAACAGCAGCAGCTCATTCGCAATCATCTGCCTGCCAAAACTCTGCTCGGTCAAAAAGTGCGATATCAGCACAGAATCCATGGCGATCGCCTCTCCCCACCCTGCGCTGAGGCACAGAAGGGCAAAGAGAAAGAGATAGAGAATAAATGCGCCGACGCCAAATCCAACCAGTGCATAACACAAAAATGCCAGTGCCAGCGCACACAAAAATGCCAGACCTCTGTTTCTGGCAGTCTTGAGCGTCTCGCGCTTGGTGTTCTGTATGCTGAGAACCGTGATGATTCCCGCTGTCACGGCATATTTCAGCCCCAGCAGATTTGCTGTCAGGATCGACAGCACTGCTGCCAGGGCGATTTTAAATGCCTTGACAATATGAAAACTCTTTATCCGTCTCATTTTATGCCTTGATGAAATTCAAAATCTCCGACTTCTGCTTCTCGCCGATCGAAGTGGCTGCCGCCTCTCCGTTCTTGAACAGAATCAGGGTCGGTATAGAGCGCACCCTGTATTTGAGCGCAAGCGTATCTGCCTCGTCTGTATTGAGTTTGCAGATTTTTACATCGGTCACTTCCCCTGCGATCTCTTCGATCACCGGCCCTAATCTCTGGCAGGGCCCGCACCACGGTGCCCAGAAATCAACCAGCACCGGAATGTCTGATTTGAGTACCTCCTGCTCAAAATTTGCTTCGGTCAAATGTACTACTGCCATGATAAATTCCTTCCTTTCGTATCTTGTATTTGCATTGCCATATTGTTTGACACTTACAGTATACCACCTTTTCACAAAAATAGTAAGAGAATTCCTATTCTTTATTTTCTCCGTTCAGTGTCATGGCAATAATATGTGCGATCGGATCACAGGCATTCATGGCCTCCTCCACTGTGTTGGTCTGCGACCCCAGCTCAATCAACATGCTTTTGGGCCTGTAGTGCAGGTTGTACCGATATCCTTTCAGATAAATATGCCTGGTTAATCCGGGATAATACTCCTCCGCTGCCAGCTGCATCTGAAACGCAAAGGACAAATTGTCCTGCACATATGGATTGGGAAGATTGGTCAGCGCGCCCAGCGCTTTTGTATAGCACAGACCGTTAAAGAACATGAACCGCGCAGTCGGCCTGTTCTGTATCGTCGTGACAAGCTTTGTATTCGCGTTGGTCTGATCCCTGTGAAGGTCGATCATGACTTCTATCGTGGGATTCTCCGCAAGCACCTGATCGAGTCCCTTCATCGCATTTGAGTAGGCATTGTCCCTGCTCTCCACGTCGTACTCCCCTGTGTGATGAAGCACATTGAAGCCGTACTGTGTCCTGAGAATCTCGCACAGATGCTCCCCTACGCCGACGATGGAGGTGGACGGATCCCCCGGTATCGAATCTATGTATGTCTCCTGGGAATGTGTGTGATACACAAGAATCTGGACATTGCTGTTGTCCTGCTTTAACGTGGCATCAAATCCCATCAGCGTACTGTACTGCAGCTGGTCCGCCCTGATCTGCGTGGTGGGATCCTCGGAATAAAAGGTTTTCTTGATGAATCCGGGATCCGCCAGCTGCTGCTCAGAATACTGCGCGACGGGAGCCTGCACGGGCACAAAGGCACCTGCCGCCACATCAGGCTCTGCCTCCGGCGCCAGTTCCAGCTCCTGCTGCGCGTCGCTGTCTGTCAGATTTTGGGTATGGCTTTCTGTCTCGATCGCATTTCCCATCCCGCTCTGATATGCGAGACTGTTCTCAATCGCAGCCATCTCCTCGATCGGCGACGGCTGCCGGTACTGCGTCACCTGGCTGTCGTTCTCTCCCGCAAGAAACAGGCACATCTCCAGCGGCATGTTCTTGTAAAACCGATATGCACTCCCGTTTCGCTCACTGCCATTTGCATACAACAGATATGGATTTGTGACGGACACACCCTGCCTTAGCATCGCACTATATATTCTTCGCCCCGGCGTCTCATCGCCCTCCATACTGTTCTCTATGTCATATGCGGCACGCATCATCAGATGTACCAGAACCATCAAGAACACTATGATCAGCACCGCCTGCTTTTTTACTCTACGATCGATATTCACATGTCATTCCTCCTGCTCCATATCCAGGGCAATGTTGATCGCCTCCGACAGTGTAAAGCTGAGCCGTTTCGTCGTCTCGTCAATATTCTTTGCTGTTACATACATATTATGAAGCTGTGTGTCTGTACTATTCCTAAAATAATCAAGGGATGCCTTTCCGCCGTCATATTCCTCCGACAGCTTTTCCAGCGCATCGGACACGATCGTTCCCGCATCCACCACCATCGGGATACCGATTGCGATCACTGGAACTCCCAGGCTTTCCTTTGTGAGCGCATTTCTGTGATTGCCAACTCCCGATCCCGGATGAATGCCTGTGTCCGTGATCTGCACAGTCCGGTTCAGCCTCCTGGTGCTTCTCGCGGCGAGTGCATCTATTACTATAACTATGTCCGGTGTTGTCTCTTTTATGACTCCCTTGATGATCTCGGCAGTCTCCATGCCTGTCTTTGCCATGACCCCCGGAACAAGCGCGCTGATCTGATGGATTTTGGAGGCTTTGTACGCCTGTTTCCCGTACTCCCGTATGATGTGTCTTGTGATAAAGAGATTGTCGATCGTGCATGGTCCGAGCGCGTCCGCCGTGACATCCCGGTTGCCAAGCCCGACCACAAGCACGGATTTTTCCTCCTGGTCGATGTCCGGCAGAACACTTTTGATCTGCCTTGACAGCTCCTGCGAGATCTCTCTGTGGTAATCCTCGTCGCTCTCCTGGAGCGCAGGCGCCTCGAGCGTGATGTATGTGCCCATGGGTTTCCCCATACTTTTTGCCGCATTTCTGCTCAGAATCACCACCTTTGAAATGTGAACGTCATCCATGACATCATACTCGTCGATGGAAATTCCCCGCATCTCACCCGAAGCCTGTTTTCTGACGCTCTCTGTCGCCTCCAGCGCCAGGTCTGTCCTAATCTGAAACTGCTGCATACCGCATCCTCCCTGTCCTGTGTCTGTTCTGTTTTTTCGTAATGTGTATTTTTTCTATTTTTTTCGAGAATATGTATTGACATATCAGATTCCATAAATTACAATATACGAGTATGTTTTATTAGTTCGTCCGTGTCCGGCTTTCATAAAACATCGATCGTAACTGCGCATTGTGAAAATCAGTTACCATACAGAAAACTATCGGGAAATGGGAGGTGACAAGCATGGCAAACATCAAATCTGCAAAAAAGAGAATTTTAGTCAACAGAACAAAGGCTGATCGGAATAAGGCTATCAAGTCTGGTGTAAAGACCGCTATCAAGAAGGTTTACACAGCTGTAGAGTCAAACGATAAGGAAGCTGCTTCTGCCGCTTTATTAAATGCGACAAGCGTTATTGACAAGGCTACGACAAAGGGCGTATACCACAAGAATTATGCTTCCAGAAAAGTTTCTCGTTTATCCAAGGCTGTAAACCAGATGGCTTAAGCTTGAATATAGAGACAAATACAAAAACAACCCATACCGTCATGTGGGTTGTTTTTTATTGCACACTTTCTCGTAATTTTCATTCATCCAATCGATCGCCTGCCCTAGCCCCTCCTCGCTGAACGCAAACAGCTTTGATAGTTTCTCGGCATCCGGTGTCACCTCGAAGCAAAACGGTTCACTCCAGAGGTACACCCTGAGTTTTTTCTCCTCGTCCACAGTCTCCTGGCGCAGCAGAAAACGCATCCCCCGGTAACTGCCTGCAAAATCTTCCTTCTTCACAAAATTCAGAGACAGAAAGTCCGATCGCATCAGCATGTCAGCACCTCCCTGATCTACACCAAAACGTTTGTCTGTGAAAGGACTTCCATCAGCGATCCCCGCGGAGACACATAGCGGTAAATGGGGGCTTGTTCCTCATGAAACACTGGATTGCGGTTGATGTAAAAACCGTCGATCCCCGCGGCCGCAGCGCCCGCCATGTCAGAGCGCATCTCATTCCCAATCATGACTGACTCTGCCTTGTCGAGCTGATACCGCTCGCAGCAGATATTGTAAAAAGCGGGATCTGGTTTCATACAGCGCTCCTCCGAGGATATCAGGATGCCGTCAAAGAAGGAAATCAGACCCGTGAGTTCAAGCTCCGGCCAGGTAAAGCTCTTCTGTGCATTGGACAGCAGATAGATGCTCTTTCCGGCCTTTTTCAACCCTTCCAGACATGCCAGCGTATCGGGAAACAGGCGCATGTAAACCAGCGATGTGCGCCGGAACCCCTCACACAGACACCTCGTCTGCTCCTCGGAGAGCACATATCCATTTGCGGCAAACAGATCGCGAAACACGTCCTCTATCTGTATCTCCGGATTGCGGAATCTGCCTTCCTGCGCCGCCTGTTCCCTGTATGCCCTCTCGAGCCTGGTGTACAGGGTATAAAAACGCTTCCACTCAAAACAAAATCCCTGTTTTCTGAGCCACTTGGCATACTTCTTGAAAAAATTCCTGCTGTGCTCGTCCGTGTAGATGTCAATCAGTGTCCCATACAAATCAAAGATATAATTCTGATACATCATCAAACCTCCATCATTTCAATAGTTCTTTTAAAAATACGTCCTCGTCAAAATCGGGGATAAAGCTCTCCTGCGCGGTATTGCCCTCCTGTATAAAGGCGTTCTCAACCCCCAGCGCAATCGCGTAATCAACCACCCTGTCATACTCCCTGCGCGTCACCCGCCTGCTGATCTCGGGGTATCCGTCCATGTCCGGCGGCGTGTACTGATTCATGATACTCAGATAAATACTGTGCTGATACGTGTCGTACAGATACTTTATGACCATTTTGGAATCCTTCACATGCCCGGGCAGAACCATGTGCCTGACAATCACGCCGCGCCGCATGAGACTGCCGCCAGAAAGTGTGCTATCAAAGACCGGTTTTCCCACCTGGCGCACCATCTCCCGGAGCGCGGACGATGCGCATTCAAAATAGTCTGGTGCGTTTGCGTAACGCGCCGCGCTCTCCCTGCTGTAATACTTCATATCCGGTAGATAGATATCCACAAGTCCATCTAACATCCGCAGTGTCTCCACGCGCTCGTAACCCGATGTGTTGTACACAATTGGCAGCGTCAGCCCATCCGCCTTCGCCGCCCTGAGCGCCTGCGCAATCTGTGGCACAAAATGGGTCGGTGTCACCAGATTCACATTGGCTGCCCCCTTTTCCTGCAGCAGCAAAAATAATTGTGCCAGCTGCCTGCTGGTCAGCGTTTTCCCTTTGTCTCCGAGCGCAATTGTACGATTCTGGCAGAATACACATTTCAGCGGACAGCCCGAGAAAAAGACTGTCCCGGACCCCGCCTCACCGCTGATGCAGGGTTCCTCCCACATATGGAGCGAGGCTCTGGCGACTTTTACCTCGGTGCCTCCACCGCAGTATCCGCCGCCGATGGTTCTGTCCACACCGCAGCCCCTGGGGCAGAGCAGACATGCATTTTTTCTTTCTCTCATCGAATCTGGCGCGCCTGATCGCCCGCCAGCCATCTGTTCAGGCACTTATATACCTCCTCCGGTTCAATCGGTTTGGAGATGTGGCCGTTCATGCCGCACTTGTATGAATTTTGCACATCACTCTCGAGCGCGTTCGCCGTCATGGCGATAATCGGCATCCTCTGACAATCCTCGCGCTCGATCTTCCTGATCTCCATGGCCGCCTCATCGCCGCGCATGACAGGCATGCTGATATCCATGAAAACCAGATCGTAGGTGCCTTCCTTCATCTCCTTGATTTTGTCCACAGCCTCCCTGCCGTTCCCCGCTTCATCGATCATCAGTCCCGTGTCTTCTAGAAATCCTTTCACAATCTCCATGTTGATGCGCTTATCCTCGACAATCAGAATATGCTTTCCAGGATATTTTCTCTGCACGGTAGTCAGGGTGCCCTTTGCACCGTTCTCATCCTCGTCCTCGTCACCTATGGTAAATGGCAGCGTCACTGTGATCTTCGTTCCCACATTGACCATGCTCTCAATCCTAATCTGCCCTTTCATGAGATCGACAAGGTTTTTTGTGATCGCCATTCCAAGGCCTGTTCCCTCGATCTGGTCGGACATATCTGTATTTTCGCGCTCGAACGGATCGAAGATGCGCTTCACAAAATCGTCGCTCATACCGATGCCGTTATCCCGGATAATGAAAGTGACCGCAGACCTGGAATCCTCTTTTTTGCACCGCTCAGTCACTTCCATGCTGATCCGTCCATAAGAAGGCGTATATTTGACTGCATTGGACAACAGATTTGTGATGATCTGACGCACCCTGAGCTTGTCCATCCGCAGACGTCTGTGGACAATCCCTTTGCAGTCTATCACCAGTATCTGCTGATTTTCCTCACACCGGTTGCGGATCAGCACTTCGACATCCCGGATCAGTCTCACAATGTCCTCCGTTTTTTCGCGAACCTCGATGACGCCGCTCTCGATCTTGTTCATGTCCAGCACATCATTGATCAGGGCAAGCATATTCTGCGATGACAGCAGGATGGTGTTCAGGCATCTGTCGACCTCCGCCTCATCATCAATGTGTTTTTTTGCCAGATATGCCATGCCCAGAATGACGTTCATCGGCGTGCGCAGGTCGTGCGACATGTTGGACAGAAACTTACTTTTGGCATTGTTGGCATTCTCCGCCTGCAGCAGCGCTTTCTCTAAGTCCTTGCTCTTCTCTGCCAGAAGCCGGGTCATCTCAAGTTCTTTTGCCTTTGACTCGAGCTCTTTCTGAAGCTGCTCCGCCTTCCAGATCTCATGCTTCTTGGACTCATCGATATTTCTGATCAGTATGACCATCTTAGGACCTGAGAGCTTGGTCACCTTTGCGTTGTATTGACGATAGTAATGATACTCTCCATCCCGATCCCGGATCCGGTACTCACACTCTGCCCTTCCCTCTCTGTGAAAACGCTCGTCAGACAATTCCGCGAGAAATTTCTGCCTGTCCTTCTCATGGATGTTGTCCAGCATCATGTTCACCCAGTCCGTGTACACTCCTTTCTCAGGAAAAGCCAGAACATTTTCCATGCGGTGATACACGCACTCATATCGGTCTGCCTCGATATCCCGGAACGCCACCAGCGTGTAGATATCATTCATGGCCTCGGACGCGAGAACCTCGTTTGTCCGTATCTGCATCTCTTCCGTGTAATCCCGGAGCGCGAAGATCATCTTTTCATTATCCCTCCCGTACTCCGGCACCGGAAAGCACTCAAGCCGTTTCCACTTCTCATCATAGGATTTGTAGATAAACTCGATCTTCTTCTCCCCTGACGCAAAACGCCGCTTCATCTGCTCGGTGTCCAACAGCTGATAAAACCGCTCCCTGTAGGGCGGCTTGGACCATGTGACGATCGCCATCTCCATCAGCTGGGCAAAGTCCCCGGTGAGATTTTTGACATAATTGCCATACCGCTCGGCAGAGCGAATAATCTCGTAGGATCCCTGGTTCAAGTCAACCACATACACCTCAAAATATTCACGGCTGAAATACATCAGCATTTCATTGCGCTGGCGCTGGTTCATGTCCTCAATATGTATCTGCGAATAGACCTGGCTCTTCTGAAACGCAAGAATGACAATACAGAGTATGATCAGCACCACACACACTGCCTGAAAATACCAGTTGATGCTCAAAAGCTCCGTCACAAGCAGTATGCAGACCAAAATAAAGATCGCGTTGGTGCTCACTCCCTTTATAAATCGTTGTATTAATTTTTTCATCTGAATCTTCCTTAGAGTTTAAAGATCAGATCATGGTTTATCTGTTTTGCGTTCTTGATAATACTCTTTTCCTGATCCTTGAGATAGAGCTGGAGCTGTGCAAGCTCCCCCTCGTCAAACCCTCTGGAATTAACTACCGATCTGCTCGGCAGCACGATCTCCGCATAGTCGTCCCCCGCGTCCGTCTTTCGCTCAAAACACACATGGATAACCTTTCCGCTCTTTCCTGGAAGCAGTCCTGTGTGCGTCATTGTGATCTTGTCACTGTCATTGATATTGATGTCCATCTTGCTGTCCTTCCTTTCTACCTTTGTCCCATGTCTCGCTTTTGTACTTTTCCATTATAATATAAAATGCGGAAATTGCAAAGTGCTAAATTTGCTGTTTGCAACAGCGCCCGCGTGTCAAAAAGGCACCAGCGAATTTTTCGCTGATGCCTCAACTGCTGTTTTATCAGATTTCCACAATCCATCCCTTCGGCGCCTCGACGCGTCCCATCTGGATACCGGTCAGTGTGTCATAGAGCTTCTTTGTCACAGGCCCCATCTCATCCATGCCGGACGGCAGGCAGATCTCCTCGCCCTTATTGACAATCTTTCCAACCGGGGAGATGACAGCCGCGGTTCCGCAAAGTCCGCACTCCGCAAACTCTCTCACCTCGTCTAAGTACACCGCGCGCTCCTCGACTTCCAGGCCAAGATAGTCCTTCGCCACGATCATCAGGGATCGGCGTGTGATAGATGGAAGGATGCTGTCCGACTTGGGCGTGACAACCTTGTTATCTTTCGTTATGAAAAGGAAGTTTGCGCCGCCTGTCTCCTCCACTCTGGTGCGTGTCGCCGGGTCGAGATACATGTTCTCGTCAAAGCCTTCCCTGTGGGCGGTGACAATCGCATGTAAGCTCATGGCATAGTTCAGGCCGGCTTTGATGTGCCCTGTCCCGTGCGGCGCGGCGCGGTCAAAATCGCTGACTTTTATCGTGAGGGGCTTTGCGCCGCCCTTGAAATAGGGTCCTACAGGGGTCGTAAAAATTCGGAACTGGTATTCGTCCGCCGGCTTCACACCGATCACCGGATTTGTTCCAAACATGTACGGTCTGACATAGAGCGTCGCGCCCGAACCGTAAGGCGGCACATACGCCTCGTTTGCCCGGACTACCTGCTTTACAGCCTCCACAAAACGGCCTTCGGGAAGCGTCGGCATCTCGAGACGCACACAGCTGTCATACATGCGCTGTTCGTTTAAGTCCGGCCGGAACACGACGGTCCTTCCATCCTGCGTCGTGTATGCCTTGAGTCCCTCAAAGCAGGTCTGTGCGTACTGCAGCACGCCGGCACACTCGTTCAGGACAATATTGGCATCCTCCGTGAGCACGCCGTCGTCCCACGCGCCGTTCCTAAAGTTGGTAACATACCGTTTGTCGGTCTGCCTGTAGCCGAAACCAAGACTGGCCCAATCCAAATCTTTCTTCTCCATTTTCACATCCTCCTCCTCTTTTTGCCTGAGTACTTTGCATTGATTGTATCGCCTCAAATGCACTCCCCGGAGACTGCCGGTACTTCCTTTGCAGTTCCTTAATTTCCTATTATTATACGCCAGGGCGCAAAAGTCAACATTTCCGTCTATTTTTTTCGCTCGTATTTCTGAAAATAATATTCCAGGTCAAAATAGGTCTGCTCCTCGCTGTCCTCGGTCAGCTGCCAGTCCGCCATCCTGTCGAGCCGCGGAAAATACGCGTCGGCCTGATACGCATAGTCGATTTTCGTGATGTATGCCGTGTCGCAGCGGGAAAGAAGCTGCTCGTAGACGCCCGCCCCCCCTGCTACGTAGATGTCCCTGTCGTCGTATTGTGCAAGTACCTGCGTCAGCGCCTCGATGGAATGAACCACAAGCGCACCCCTGACTGTATAATTTCTGTCGTGCGACAGGATGATGTTGACCCGGTTTTTCAGCGGCTGTTTCTGCGGAAAAGTCTCCAGGGTCTTCCTGCCCAGGACAATCACTTTTCCCTCCGTCCTCTCGCGAAACATCTGCTGATCCCGCGGAATGCGCACCAGGAGGCTGTTCTGATACCCGATCGCCCAGTTGTTGTCCACAGCCGCTATGAGATTCATGCCGTTTTTCCCCCTTGCCTGTTGATTTTATTCATATTTGTCCGCAAGCGAATTGATCTGGTCCGCAAACCGTGCCAGATCTTTGTTCGGTTTGCCCTCGTTCTTGTAGATGACGGCGATGAGTCTCTGCCCTGCTGCGAGCAGTCTTGCAAATACGTCAGAGACGCTGCGCAGACGCTTCTTGACAGCGACAGGCGACGCCTCAAATTCAATCGCTCCCGTCATCAGGTCAACCCTTGTGCCGGAGTACGGCGCATAGGCGTCGTGTCCATGTTCGTGGCGCAGGCATTCTGCAAACAGACTGCACGCCGTATCCTCCCCGTGTACGACAAACACCTTGGCGGGCTTGTGCGCAAAGGCGTTGACCCACTCGAGCAGGCCGCCCTTGTCGGCGTGGCCGCTGAGTCCCGGCAGCTGCATGATCTTTGCCCGAACCTCGACAGGCTCGCCAAACAGTTTCACCTCGTCCGCACCCTCGATCAGGATGCGCCCGAGCGTCCCTGCCGCCTGGTATCCCACAAAGAGGATCGTGCACTCCGGCCGCCACAGATTGTGCTTGAGATGATGCCGGATGCGCCCTGCCTCGCACATGCCGCTCGCGGAGATGATGACTTTCGGCGCCATGTCAAAGTTGATTTCCTTGGATTCCTCGCTTGTGATCGCAAGCTTCAGTCCCGGAAAATTCAGCGGGTTGATGCCCTTGCGCACCAGCTCCATCGCCTCCTCGTCAAAGCAGGTGTAGATATTTTTCTGAAATACGCCGGTCGCCTCCACCGCGAGCGGGCTGTCCACATACACCTCAAAGCGCGGGAAATCCGGAATCAGGTTATCCGCCTTGATCTTTCTCAGAAAATACAGGATTTCCTGTGTTCTGCCCACCGCGAAGGAGGGAATCACGACATTGCCGCCCCTGGCAAAGGTCTTGTTGATCACCTCGGCGAGGTCTGACACATACCCCTCTTTCTGTTTTGCGTGATACCGGTCGCCGTACGTCGCCTCCATGACGACGTAATCCGCCTCTTTCGTGTAGATGGGATCTTTGATAAGCGGCTGGTTCTTGTTGCCGATATCCCCTGAAAAAACAATCTTTTTCGTCACCCCGTCCTCGGTCAGCCACACCTCTATGCTGGCGGATCCAAGCAGGTGGCCGACATCCGTGAACCGAATCCAGATGCCGTCGCTGATTTCCACATTCTGATTGTAAGCGCATGGTACAATGTTCCTGATGACGCCGTCCGCGTCCTCCATGGTGTACGCCGGCTCAACCGGCTCGATGCCGGAATGCCGCTTTGCCTTTCTGTTCTTCCACTCCGCCTCCTGCATCTGGATGTGCGCGCAGTCGCGCAGCATGATGGAACACAGGTCTGCGGACGCCTCTGTGGTAAACACCCTGCCGCGAAAGCCTCTCGCGTACAGAAGCGGCAGGTTTCCCGAGTGATCCACGTGCGCATGTGTCAGAAACACGTAGTCAATCTGCGCTTCGTCCACGGGCATCTCGCAGCACTCAAAGGGGTTTGAACCCTGCTGCATCCCGCAGTCCACGAGCATATTTTTGCCACATGCCTGCAGAAAATGACAGCTTCCCGTCACCTGATGGTCCGCTCCTACAAATGTAAGTTTCATACAAATTCCTCCTTTATTTTCATTTTCCTCCGAACTGTATTTATGAATATTTTACCATACTTATTTCATCTTGACCAACTTATTTAAAAAATAATACAAAAAATCTCCAATTATTTCATTTTCTTTTCGCTGTTATATGATATGATACATGTATATATTGCTGTGCGGTGCCGGGTGCAGCAAAGGCAGTTGCAGCTCAGGAACAGTCAATCCTATCCAGACCGGCACAGAAAAGAGGTCATGATGAAATTCAGTAACGGCTGCTGGCTTCAGCAGGAGGGCTGTGCGTGCTTCGCGCCACAGCAGGCATATTTCACAAAAGTGGAGGCTGACAGGGTGACCATCTGCGCCCCGACCACCCGGATCAGCCACAGGGGAGGCACGCTCGGCGGCATCAACCTGACGCTGATTGTCACCGCCCCCACAGACGAGGTGATCCGCGTGCAGACTTACCACCATCTGGGCGCAGTCAGCACGTTCCCGTCCTTTGCGCTCAACGCCGCCGCACGGCCGCTGCGGGTGGACGAAAATGAGGAGCGCATTCTTATTTTCAGCGGATCTCTCGCCCTGGAAATCGGCAAAAAAAACTGGTATATGCGCTATACCCGGAACGGAAAACTGGTTGCGGAATCCAGAGACAACGACCTCGCCCTGATGAAAACAAACTGGCGCCAAATGCCTTACGACAGGGGCGACAATCACGACACGTACATGCGCCAGCAGCTCAGTATCCGCGTCGACGAGAAGCTGTACGGCCTGGGCGAGCGCTTCACCCCGTTTGTCAAAAACGGCCAGAGCGTGAAAATCTGGAATGCAGACGGCGGCACCAGCACGGAACAGTGCTACAAAAATATACCATTTTATGTATCCAGCAAAGGATATGGCGTCTTTGTCAACCACCCGGAAAATGTCGAGTTTGAAATCGGCACGGAAGCAGTCACAAAGGCGGAGTTCTCCGTGGAGGGCACCTGCCTTGACTATTTCTTTATCGACGGACCCCGGATGAAGGACGTTCTGCGGCGCTACACGGATATCACCGGAAAACCCAGCCTTCCCGCGCCCTGGACTTTCGGTCTGTGGCTGTCCACCTCGTTTGTGACGGACTACGACGAGGCGACGGTCATGGAGTTGATCGACGGTATGCGCGCGCGCGGGATTTCGCTGCGAACCTTCCACTTCGACTGCTTTTGGATGAAGGAATTTCACTGGAGTGATTTTCTGTGGGACAGCAGAGTGTTCCCCGACCCGGCTGGTATGCTCCGGCGCATCAAGGACAAAGGGCTGAATGTCTGTGTGTGGATCAACTCCTACATTGGACAGGAATCAGTATTGTTTAAGGAGGGGATGGAAAAAGGATATTTTATCCGCCGGCCAAACGGACAGGTATGGCAGTGGGATATGTGGCAGCCCGGCATGGCGATTGTGGACTTCACAAACCCTGCCGCGTGGAAGTGGTTCCAGGACAGGCTTGAAATCCTGCTCGACATGGGCGTGGACTGCTTTAAGACGGATTTCGGCGAGCGAATCCCGACGGATGCCGTCTACCACGACGGCTCTGACCCGAAAAAGATGCACAACTATTACACGTATTTATACAATCAGTGTGTGTACGAACTGCTTGAGCGAAAGCGCGGTACAGGGCAGGCTGTGCTCTTTGCCCGCTCCGCGACTGCTGGCAGCCAGAAGTTTCCCGTGCACTGGGGCGGCGACTGCTGGTCGGACTACGAGTCCATGGAAGAAAGCCTGCGCGGCGGTCTGTCGCTGTGCATGTCCGGTTTTGGCTTCTGGGCTCACGATATCGGCGGCTTAGAGCACACTTCGACGCCAGATGTCTACAAGCGCTGGGTGGCGTTTGGGCTGCTCTCCTCGCACAGCCGGCTCCACGGCAGCCAGTCCTACCGCGTGCCCTGGCTGTATGACGAGGAGGCCGTCGACGTTCTGCGCTTCTTCACGCGCCTCAAAGCAAAGCTGATGCCCTATCTCTACAAAACTGCTGTCACCGCCGCCACGCAGGGCATACCGGTCATGCGGAGCATGGTGCTCGAGTTCACCGGGGACAGGAACTGCCACTATCTCGACAAGCAGTACATGCTCGGCGACAGCCTGCTTGTGGCGCCGATCTTCAACGACGAGAGCCGGGCGGAATACTATCTGCCGCAGGGCATCTGGACAAACTTCTTTACCGGGAAGGAGTACCGGGGCGGCACATGGGTCGAAGAGCAGCACGGTTATCTGAGCCTCCCGCTGATGGTGCGCGACAACTCGGTTATCGCACTCGGCGCGCACGACGACAGGCCGGACTACGACTATGCTGACGGCTGCGAACTGCGCGTCTACGCCATTCACGACGGTGTGAAGATCGACGCGGAAGTCTATGGCATGAGCAACACCGTCGAGCTCTCCGCCTCCGTAAAACGGCAGGGGCACAGCATTCTCGTGACGGTTGAGGCAGGCAGGCCCTACACCATCCGCATGGTCAATATGCGCGCGGCGGAGGCCAAAAACGGCTTCCTCACGCTCGAGGGTAACGACTCCATCGTCACGCCGGACCAGGGTGCAAATGTGATTGAGATCACATTTTAACAGCCGCGCCTTTCTTTTTCCATATGCTTGATCACACAGCGGTGCGACTTGTCTTTGTCGGATTTGTCATAATTGATTCCGACAAGCACAAGCGCACCGCTGTAGCTGTCAAGCGCCTACCATTCTTCCTTCTATGTCTGCGATTTTCTCACACCATGAACCTGCTGCCCATCAGCTCCTTTTGGGCCACGTCGACTGCGCGCGCCACGCTGCCCTGCTCAAACGGATTGGAGACATTTGCATAGCGGAGCGTCTCAAGATAGCTCATGCTGCCGCCGCACCTGCAGAGATTGAGGTAATCCGCCCACGCGCCGTCGTGGTTCTCCTGTTCCTTTTTCTTGAACTCCATGGCGCCTATGGTTGTTAGCGTGTAGTTGATGTAGTACATTGGATACAGATAAATGTGCAGCTTGTGATACCAGTATCCACCCCTGTCAAAGAAATCATCCGCCTCGTAAGCGCGCCAGGGCATGTATTTCTGCTCAAGTTTTTTCCATTCCAGCGTCCGCTCCTTCGGCGTCAGGGCCGGGTTTGCATAACAGATGTGCTGAAATTCGTCGACCGCCACGCCAAAGGGCACGAAGGTGACGGCCTCCTGCAGATGCGCAAAGCGGAACTTGTCCGCCTGCTCCCCGAAAAAGCGCTCCGCGTAAGGGTATGCAAACTGCTCCATGGACATGGAGTGAATCTCCGCGATATCTGTTGACACCGAGTAGTACTCCGAAACCGGCTGGCTGCGCATAGCCATGTATCCCGCAAAGGCATGGCCGAGCTCGTGCGTCAGCACCTGCATGTCCCCGATTGTCTGGTTAAAACAGGAGAACACAAACGGCGCCTTGTAGCGCGGAAGCTCCGTCATGTATCCCGTCGACGCCTTTCCGGGCTTATTTTTCAGATCCATCAGCTCATGCTGTACCATAAAATCAATAAATTCACCTGTCTCAGGGCTCATCTCATGGTACATCTTCGCCGCCTCGCGCACCATGAAGTCGTCGTCGCCAGCCGGTACCGCGTTTCCGTCCGGGAAAATGCGTTTTTCATCACAGAATGAGAAATCTTCCACGCCAAGGCGCTTTGCCTGCGCCTCATACAATTTCTGACAGATCGGCACAATCACCGCGCGCACCTGCCCGCGGAAGGACTCCACCTCCTTCTGCCCGTAATCGGTGCGCCCCTGCTTCATGTATCCCACCGGAATATAGTTCTCATAGCCGAGATTGCGCCCCATCTCATTTCGTATCTGAATCAGCTCATCCCAGATTTCTTCCAGGCGCTGTTCATGGCTGTGATAGAACTGTGCGTACGCGCGGACAGCACCTCTGCGCACCTTTCTGTCCTCGTGCTCAAAATATTTCTGCACCCCGTACAGGTTCAGCGTTCTGCCGTCGAATGCAATCTCCGCCGTCGCCATGATCTTCTGATACTCGTTGCAGAGCTTTGCCTCCTGCTGCATCAGCGGGATATTCGCCTCGCAGAACGTCTTTTTCTCAAGCTCCTTCTGCGCAAAATACTGTTTTCCATACTCTCGTTCGATATCTGTCCGAAACGCAGAGTTCATCAGCGCCTCGTCCACCGCCAGAAGCTGCGGCAGAATCGTCGGATAGACCGCATCAATATATTCGTTTTCCTTCTCGTAAAATTCGTCTGTCGTATCCAGCGTATGGCGAATCGAGGCTATTGTGGCATCTGTCGAAAACACCTTTCCCCGCTCCTCATACGCAAGCATTGCCTCCTTCACTTCGGCATAGCTGCCAGCACGCTCAATGCGCTCCTTCGTCTCGGCCGCAAACGCCGCCATCCCTTCACAGTCCGGTCTTGTGTACTCCAATGTCGAAAATGTAAAATCTTCCATAATTGATCCCAGCTCCTTTTATCATATTCTTTCCTGACCGCCGTTTCTGTGTGCGCCCCTATTCATAGGGTCTCTGGTAAAAACGGCCGGAAATCTGCTGCGTGTTGATGACGTTGACAAACGCGTCCGGATCAACATGCTTGATCTCCTTGATAATGCTCTTGCACTCCGCTCTTGACACGACCGAGTACACAATCTTGCGCTCCTGGTGCTCATAGGACCCCTCCGCCTCAATGACCGTAGCGCCGTGGTTGCTGTTTGCGAAGATGACCTCATGTACCTGCTTGGCACGGTTTGTCACCACCAGAAGCGTGTGCTGGCGGTACTGCTTGAAAAGCGTGCGGAGCACCTGCGTGGATGCATACTGGAAAATGATCGAATACAGCGCCTTCTCCCAGCCAAACAGCAGGCCTACGATCACCAGAAGCACTGCATTGAAGCCGAGAATCACATTAAAGGAATCCATCCCTGTCTTCTCTGCCAAAAAGATGCTGATAAAATCCGTCCCGCCCGTCGTCGCATTCACCATCAGGCACATGCTGATTGCAAAGCCGTTAATCATGCCGCCAAACACGCTGATCAGCAGCGTGTCGTAGACAATCGCGTGAGACGGGATCATGTCTGTCAGTATGTTTGTCAGCATGATGCAGAGGCAGGAGTACATTGTAAACTTCTTGCCGATATACCGAAAGCCGATATAGACCGGTATCAAATTCAACATCAGATTGATCACGGTAAAGGGCAGCTCAAATCCGAAGAACATCTCCACAACCCGCTGAATCAGCAGCGTCAGTCCTGTCACGCCGCCCGGAATGAGTCCCCCCGTCCGCACAAACGTCTTGATGTTCAGCGCCGTCATCACCGACACTGCACAAATCACTATAATTCGTTTTCCATCTTCCTTGAAATTAAATTTCATATGTATGTTCGCCTCCATATCGCATTTTATTTCCATTATTCAATTGTAGCACAAACCCATCACAAATACCACTTCAAAAATGCTTCGGCCATCCGCTTTCAACGCAATGCCTGAACCCGGGAGGGTTTTGAAAGAAGGCAGATACTTTCTATATTCGCGGTCTGCGGAAACTGATCGACCACCGCCACGCGCTCCATCCGGTATCCGCTGTCAAGCAGTACCTCCAAGTCCCGCGCGAGGCTCGTCGGCTTACAGCTGATGTACACCAGCCGGTCGACATCGAACGCAATGATTTTGCGGAGCGCCTTGGGATGTATCCCGTCGCGCGGTGGATCCAGCACTATAAAATCTGGTTTTTCTTCTATGGTGTCCAGTACTTTCAGGACATCGCCCGCGATAAACGAACAGTTGTCCAGACCGTTTAATTTGGCATTCTGCTGCGCTGCCTTGACAGCCTCCTCCACAATCTCAACGCCGATCACTTTCTTTGCGACAGGTGCCAGCAGCTGGGCGATGGTTCCTGTGCCGCTGTACAAATCGTACACAATCCTGTCCTGTCT
>CAMWOK010000018.1 GCA_947175845.1 uncultured Lachnospiraceae bacterium
TCCGGGCTTCGCAGGGCAGGATGCCGGATAACGTCCGGTGGAGGTGACTCCAAGGCCAGTGCAACAGAAAGATACCGCCGTCGATGACGGTAAGGGTGGAAAGGCAGTGTAAGAGACTACCGTGTGGCTGGTGACAGCCATAGCCATGTAAACCCCATCCGAAGCAAGACCAAACAGGGAACGATAGACTTGCCCGGTCTGTTTCCAGGTAGGTCGCTCGAGGCTGACGGCAACGTCAGCCCTAGACAGATGATCATTCGTGCCGCTGTGAGAGCAGCGGCAGTGACAGAACCCGGCTTATCGCTGCGGTTGCCAACGGGAGTACTCTGGCTGTGAATGCCAGAGTATTCTTATATGAAAAAGTGTGCGGAAGCAGGATTCCGCAGAGTATTGCAGGTTTGATTAGGAGTATTTATATGCGGAAAATGAAAAGAAGAGTACTGTACATATTGATTACGGTGGTCACTGCGGCTGCAGTGGCTTATCTGGGACTTACACTGTTCTTTACAAAGCATTTCTATTTTAATACGGTCATCAACGGGGAGCGCTATTCTGCCAGCGCCGTCAATTCCGTACAGAATTGTTTTCTGGATACATCCAGCCAGTATGTGCTGACAATCAATGGCAGGGACGGGCTGACAGACACAATCACTGCGGCGGATATTGCACTGAGGGTGGAATTTGCGGACGAGTTTGAGAATATTATAGAGGGGCAGGAAGCTTTTTTCTGGCCGGTGTCTGTGTTTAAGGAGACGGAATATACGGTGGATACCGTGGTGACGTATTCCAAAGATGCGCTTGCCAGGAAAATAGATACGCTGTGTTTCTTTGCGGCCGAAAATATCAGACAGCCGCAGGATGCCTACCTGAGCGACTACACAGAAAACGGCTATCAGATTATCCCGGAGGACAAAGGGACTGTCCCGATTCGCGAGAAGATCCACAGCGCGGTGGAGGAGGCTGTCAGCACAATGGAGGAGTCTGTTGACCTGGATGCAGGAAATTGCTACACCGATGCACGGATCACGGCGACGGACGGCGCACTGCAGAAGGAGTGCAATGAAAGAAACCGTTTTACGGGAGTGACCGTCACCTATCAATTTGGCGAGGAAAATGAGGTGCTTGACGGAAGTGTCATTAAAGACTGGCTGGTTGCCGACGGCGGAACATTCGATATAGATGCGGAGCTTGTGCGGGAGTATGTGAACGCACTGGCAAGGAAATACGATACGTGGGGAAAGAAGCGGGAGTTTCAGACAACAAACGGTGATGTGATCACGATTGCAGAGGGCGCATACGGCTGGTGGATGAACCGTGCGGAGGAGACGCAGGAGCTGATCGCACTGATAAAAAGCGGTAAGAGCGGTGAGAGGACGCCTGTCTACCACGCCGAGGCAGCACAGTATGGCGATGATGATATTGGAGATTCCTATGTGGAGATTGACCTGACCAGCCAGCACCTGTGGGTTTACAAGGATGGGGAGCTGGTGGAGGAGACCGATCTTGTGTCGGGCAATGTCAGCAGAGGTTACAATACGCCGGTCGGTATTTACGGTATCACATACAAGGAGCGCAATGCGACCCTGCGCGGGGAGACCTATGCCTCCCACGTGAATTACTGGATGCCGTTCAACGGAAATGTGGGGATGCACGACGCATCGTGGCGAAGTTCGTTCGGGGAGGATATTTATCTAAGGAACGGTTCGCATGGCTGCGTGAATCTTCCGAGCAAAAAGGCGGAGTTAATTTACGGGTATGTGGAAAAGGGTGAGCCGGTTATTGTCTATGGTGGGCAGACATCAGTTCCAAAGCCGCAGCCGCCGGAAACTCCGGAGGTTCCTGAGAGTACCGAGGAGCCTGTCACCCCTGAGCTGACACCGGAACAGCAGATGCAGCTTCTGATTGAGCAGGGGCTGTTAAATCCGGACGGAACACCCGTGCAGCCACAGCCGGAGGTTCCTGATCAGATTCCGGCGGAGGTTCCGGCTCAAGTGCAGCAATGAAGAAATCTTTGCGTGTATTTTTGGGCATACTGATTATGACAGGCGCAGTCATGTTGTGGAATGTCGTGAATCACAGGGTGTTTCAGGAAAAGCGTGCGTTTGCAGCAGGCGTGTGCGTATCTGATAAAACTGCGGTCAGGGCAGCGGACATCGCAGCCTTCAGGACGGCAGGAGAAGGGGAATTGGATACGGGGGATATAAGGATGCAGATTGTTTATCAGCTGGCAAAGAGGAGCGTCGTCAAGGTAGCTGTCAAGGATGCTGCGGGGAGCGGAATCATATGGAAACTTGAGGATGGCATTGTGATTGTCTCCAACAGGCATCTGCTCATGCGGGATGTGCAGGCGCAGATAGGATTTGGAAGCGGGGAGACGGCTATGGCGGATGTCATTGGATATTCGCAGCAGTATGACATCGGCTTTGCCAGAGTAGCGCAGGAGGCGGTACCCGCCGGTGTTCTGCGCGATATCTATGAAGTGGTGCCAGTGTTTTATGAAATGGAGACGGAGGCTGACAGGGAGGAATTTACACAGCTGTATGCCGGAAAGCGTGTTCTGCAGCTCGGCGCACCGTCTGGGCAGGATATGGTCAGCCTCTCGACCGGGATTGTTCAGGGGCTTAGGTTTGTGCCGCTGTTTAACACGAATGTACTCGAGACAGAGGCATTTTCCAGAGCTGGCATGTCCGGCGGCGGCGTGTTTGATGAAGGCGGGCATTTTATGGGAATGATCTCCGGCGGAGAGGTGCCGGAGGACGCACAAAAGAGGGAGGCAGACATCACGTACAGTATACCGTCAAAGCTGATTGAAGCGGAGTACGAGACGGCTGTGAACGAGAGGTGAGAAAACGTGGTCAGACCAGAGGGAAACAAAAGAATTTCAAAAGTGGATGCATACCTGAACTGCGCTGAGAATTTCGCGTACCGGAGTACCTGTATCAAGCGAAAGTACGGGGCGGTGATTGTCAAGGATGACGCGGTCATCTCGACCGGCTACAACGGATCGCCAAGGGGATTTGAGAACTGCTGTGACATCGGTGTGTGTCCGCGGATTGAGCTGGACATGCATCAGGGGGAGGGGTATGCCATCTGCCGGGCGGTACACGCGGAGGCGAATGCGCTGCTGAACTGTTCGCGGGAGCAGACGCGGGGTGCGGCTCTGTATCTGGCGGGGATCAATCCGGACGATTTGTCGGTGCACAAGGCAAAGCCGTGCCCGCTGTGCGCCCGTATGATCATTCAGGCGGGCATTCGCAATGTGTTTCTCCGAAAGGGGGAGGGCGCTGACAACTATGAAAAAATACCGGCTGCCGCGCTTCAGTGGCACCTGCAGGATCGGGGATGAGTTTATTGAAATTTAATTTCTTGAATATGGCAAGTTCAATGGGTTTGTGATAATATAAAAAATTAGAGATTTATATAATATAGATTACAAACGACTGAGGAGGATGTTAACAATGACAAAGATAGATATTTTTTCCGGTTTTCTGGGGGCGGGAAAAACGACGCTCATCAAAAAGCTTCTGCAGGAGGCGCTCGACGCATCCAAGGTCGTGCTGATTGAGAATGAATTTGGAGAGATTGGCATTGATGGCGGTTTTCTGAAGGAGGCTGGCGTCGAGATCAAGGAGATGAACTCCGGCTGTATCTGCTGTTCATTGGTGGGGGATTTCGGCACTTCACTCAAGGAAGTGATTGAGACGTATCACCCGGAGCGGATATTGATCGAGCCATCCGGTGTCGGAAAGCTTTCCGATGTCATGAAAGCTGTGCAGGATGTGGATACCGACGCGGAGGTTGTGCTGAACAGCGCAGTGGTTGTCGTGGACGCAAACAAATGCAGGATGTACGCAAAGAATTTTGGAGAATTTTTCCTGAACCAGATCGAGCATGCGGGAACGATCATTCTCAGCAGGACAGCGGATATCAGTGAGAGCCGCCTCAATACAGCGCTCGAGATTATCCGGGAACATAATGACAGGGCGACAGTCATCACCACACCGTGGGATGCGCTTGAGGGCAGAAAGATTCTCGAGACAATTGAGAATGCCAAGGATCTTGAGGAAGAGTTGATGGCGGAGGTTGCCAAACTGCATGAAGGGCATCATCATGATCAGGAAGCGTGCGGCCATGACCACGAAGGGCATCATCACGATCATGAAGGGTGCGAACACCACCATGATCATGACCATGAAGCGTGCGAACACCACCATGATCAGGAAGAGTGTGGTCATCATCATGATCATGAAGCGTGCGGCCATGACCATGAAGGTCACGAACACGACCATGATCATGAAGCGTGCGGCCATAATCACGAAGGTCACGATCATCATCACGACCACGAAGGTCACGAACACCATCATGAGCACGGCGAGGCGTGCACCTGTGGCTGCCATGATCACGATCATCATCACCATCACGCGGATGACATTTTTGCAAGCTGGGGGTTTGAGACACCGGCTTCCTACACAAAGGCAGAACTTGAGCAGATCCTGGAGGAGCTCGAGGATGAAAAGAAGTACGGTTCTGTCCTGCGCGCGAAGGGCATGGTTTCGGCAGGGGACGGCACATGGCTGAACTTTGACTATGTTCCCGGCGAGGGCAATGTGCGCGCTGGTGCGGCTGAGGTCACAGGAAAGATCTGCGTGATTGGTTCGCAGCTATGCGAAGAACAGCTGAGCGCGTTGTTCCGCAAATAGATATTTGGCGGACGAGAATTGGAGAAAATATGAAATCGGTATATATTATTAATGGATTTTTGGAGAGTGGCAAGACAGAGTTTATCTCATACACACTTTCGCAGCCCTATTTTCAGACAAAGGGTACGACGCTCCTGATACTCTGTGAGGAGGGCATAAACGAGTACGACGAGGCGATTCTCAAAAACAGCCGTACAGTTGTGGAAGTCGTGGACGAGGAAGCGCAGATGACCCCGGCAAATCTCCTGGAGTTCGAGAGGCGGCATAAGCCGGAGCGCATAATTATCGAGTACAATGGCATGTGGAATTTCAAGAATCTCAAACTGCCATGGCACTGGAGGCGGGAGCAGCAGATCACGACGATCGATGCATCCACATTTCAGAACTACTATACAAATATGCGTTCTTTGCTGGCGGAAATGCTCAGAAAATCTGAACTGATTATCTTTAACCGCTGTGACGGCCTCGAGGATCAGCTGAGCGGCTTCAAGCGGAATGTCAAGGCTGTGAATCCGCAGGCGGATATCATATTTGAGGACAGAAACGGCGAGGTGAGCCAGATCTTTGAGGAGGATCTGCCATATGACTTAAAGAGCGATCATCTGGATCTGGACGATTACGGTTACGGTATTTTTTATCTGGATGCCATGGACAATCTGGATCGGTACATCGGCAAAACCGTTCAGTTCAAGGCGATGGTCCTGAAGCCCGAAGGCAGTGACGATGCTTATTTTGTGCCGGGAAGAATGGCGATGACCTGCTGTGCGGACGATATGGCATTTCTGGGATATGCCTGCATCTATGATAAGTGCAGCGAGTTGTCCAACAAGGACTGGGTGGAGGTGACAGCCACAGTTCATCAGGAGTTCTGGAAGGATTATAACGGAGAGGGGCCGGTGCTCCGCGCAGTGCGCGTAATTCCGGCAAAGAAACCAAAAGATGAGATTTTAAACTTTGCCTGATATCAAAATCCAGCAGGGGCCAGCCTGCTGGATTTTGACATTACAGCTTGAAGTGATCCTTGCTGCCATATTTTTCTTCACAGTACTTGCAGCGATAAATTTCTTTTTTCTCGTCAGTCAGAACGAAGATGTGGGGAAGCTCCTGCTCGATGGATGTGATACAGCGGGGATTTTTGCATTTCAGCACATTCTTGATTTCCTTTGGGAGCGACAGCGGGAGTTTCTGTACAATCTCGCAGTCCTTGACAACGTTCACTGTGATATTGTGGTCGATAAAACCGAGTATGTCAAGGTTGAGCATGTCAATGTCACATTCTACTTTCAGAATATCTTTTTTGCCCATCTTTTTACTTCTGGCATTTTTGATGATCGCCACTGTGCAGTCTAACCTGTCCAGTCCCAGATGCTTGTAGATACTCATGCTCTTTCCGGCCTTTATATGGTCGAGGACAAAGCCCTCCTCAATCTTTCCTACATTTAACATAGCCAAATAACCTCCTTCTCGTTCAATTATGCGACTTCAATTTCCAATAGCGTCAGAAGCAGTGCCATGCGCACATATACGCCATACTGTACCTGGCGGAAATATACTGCCCGGGGATCGTCGTCGACCTCGACGGAAATCTCGTTGACGCGCGGCAGCGGGTGCAAAACGATCATGTCGGATTTGGCAAGATCCATCTTCTCACGGTCCAGAATGTAGTAATCTTTCAGGCGGACATAGTCCTCCTCGTTAAAGAAACGCTCCTTCTGCACGCGGGTCATGTACAGGATATCCAGCTCTGGCATAACTTCCTCCAGCCTCCGAACCTCACTGAAGGAGACATTTTTCTCGCGGAGCATCTCGATGATATAGTCCGGGATTGTGAGTTCCTCGGGCGAGATAAAGATAAAGTGTATGTCGTCGTAGCGCACAAGCGCGTTGATCAGCGAGTGCACGGTGCGGCCGAATTTGAGATCACCGCAGAGCCCGATCGTGAAGTGATCGAGACGTCCTTTGATGGCGCGTATTGTCAGAAGGTCCGTGAGCGTCTGCGTGGGGTGCTGATGACCGCCGTCGCCCGCGTTGATCACAGGGATGGTGGAGCGGGATGCAGCCACCATGGGAGCGCCTTCCTTGGGATGGCGCATGGCGCAGATATCGGCAAAGCAGGAGATCACACGGATGGTGTCTGATACGCTCTCGCCCTTGGCGGCGGAGGAAGAATTTGCATCAGAAAAACCAAGAACCTGACCGCCGAGATTCAGCATCGCGGCCTCGAAACTCAGGCGGGTCCGGGTGCTTGGCTCATAGAAGCAGGTTGCGAGTTTTTTGCCATCGCAGGCGTGGGCGTACCGGCCGCGATTGTTCTCGATATCCTCGGCGAGGGTAAAGAGCCTGTCCAGCTCCTCCGTGGAAAAATCAAGTGGACTCATTAAATGTCTCATAGAAACCTCCTAAATGCAAGACACAAAAAAAGAGAAATAAATTCTCTCTGCTAAATAGTATCAATATGAAAATAAAAATGGGATGACTGAAAATGGAAATGACAAATACAACTGTGATCAGAACAAAAGCTGTTAGAAGTATGCGACATAACCAATTCCTCCATCGATAAGGACTTGCAGGAAAATAAGTAATGCAGTTTGCACAGGATATTTCTTCGAGGTGAAATTGCTAAAGCAATTGTCAAAAAACGCAGGCGCAGCGGCGAGGCTTTTTGGCAGAGTGCATATGCACTTTATAATCGGAGAAATAGACAAGTCAGGATGCGTCAGTTATTTTCTACAGTTCCTAAGTATAGGCATCAAAATTTCTCAGCAGATACCTTTGCTATCGTACCATATCAGGGAAAAGCTTTCAAGAAAAATTTCAAAATATATTCAAAATTTTTGTATTGCCTTTTAATAGGGGAATGCTATAATATTTTTAAAACCAAATATGCGAGGAGATAAAGTATGGAATTTAAAGAGAGAAAAAGATGGTTGTTTTTCGGGCTGCCATTTACGTTTACGGTCTATACAGTCAAGGAGGATGTAATTACAGTCAACACTGGTTTTTTCAACAGGGAAGAGAATGACTGCTACATGTATAAGGTGCAGGATGTGACGCTCAAGAGTTCTCTGATCGAAAGGATATTTGGCCTTGGGACGATCGTGTGTCATACCGGGGATGTCACATCGCCGATCCTGCTGATCCAGCACATCAGAAATTCCAAACCGGTAAAACAGTTTATTTTAGAAAAATCTGAGGAAGACAGGAGAAGGCGCCGCACGCTGAACACACTTGATATCGGTGCGGTCGAGGTAGACGATGTCGAGTAAATACACAGAACATACAGATAAGAAGGCACATTCTGACACCTGGGGTGGAGAAACTGTGCAACTCAGCGCCGAGCAGATCGCCCAAGTGCTGGCGGGGAGCTATTTGGGAGGCAGAGTCGTCAAGGGAGATGAAGAGGCCTACGAAGATATCAGTGTGAAGACGGAGGAGACACCGGAAGCTGCAATGGCGCGCGATGCCCGCAGACGGCAGCGGATTCAGGAGATGCGCCGCCGCAAGAAACAGCAGGAGATGCTGCGCAAATGGCTGCTGCCCTGCGCGGCGGGCGTTCTGGTGTGTGTGATTTTGGCGGCGGCAGGCATCGGTCGGTTTGTTCGAAAACATCAGAGTGGACAGCGTGTTCCCCCCGCCGGGCTTGCGCAGGACAACCATCTGACGCAGGAAGATACGATCGCTGACAGCAGTATGACCGATACGGAATCTGCAGATAGCAGCGGCGATGTGGAGGGGACAAAAGCGCAGGAGCCTGCCTCAGACAATAAGAAATCAGGCAAAAAGGCAGCATACAATAGCAGCCAGAGCATAGCGGGGTGTTTTGTTGGAAGTTCGATTGCAGACAACTTTGACAATGAGTTTTCAAAGATTAGTTCGCTGGTTGTCCGCACGTTAGGAGGAAAGAGCACCAAACCGCCGCTGACAGCTGCCGCGGATGCCGCGACAGCATTGCCGGCCAGCGAGGTTATCAGCAAAAATGTCGTTTTTATAGATGTGGAGGCCGGGAAGATACTTGGACAGAAGGATGCCGCTGTGCGCATACCGCCTGCATCCATGACAAAAATTTTAACCATACTGGTGGCGGCGGAGCACATCACAGACCCGGATGACACCTTTGAGATCACGCAGGACATCGTGGATTACTGCTATATAAATGAGTGCAGCAATGCGGGGTTCGAGGTCGGGGAGACCGTCACGGTCAGAGACCTCTTTTACGGCACAGTGCTGCCTTCGGGGGCGGAGGCGGCAATGGGGCTTGCGGTCTATTCTGCGGGTTCGCAGGAAGCGTTTGTGGAGCTGATGAACGAGAAGGTCAGAGAGCTTGGCCTGTCGGAGACGACGCATTTCACAAACTGTATTGGTATTTATGACGAGGGGAAAACGTATAGTACCGTTTATGACATTGCTGTCATATTGAAGGCGGCCTGCGACAACAGCTTCTGCCGGGAGGTGCTGATGGAGCACATCTATACGACATCCATCACGGATCAGCACCCCGAGGGGCTCGAACTGTCAAACTGGTTTCTCAGAAGAATTGAGGACAAGCAGACAAACGGAGACGTGCTCTGTGCCAAGACGGGCTATGTGGTGCAGTCCGGAAACTGCGCGGCAAGCCTGGGCGTCGGGAAGGATGGCAGGGAGTATATCTGTGTGACGGCCAATTCTACTGGCGTGTGGGAGTGCATCAGTGATCACGCTGCGCTGTATCGGCAGTTTTTCCCATCATAGCATCATTCTGAGCTGGGGGACTGGCCTGTCAGGATGTGTTCGAACAGCAGGCCCGCAAGGAACCAGAACGGAAAAAAGTCAACGCGTATCAGCCCGTTGACGTGCCAGTGGCTGCGGCTGTAATTCCACGGGCAGACTGCGTGTCTGGTGAGAAAGCGGCCGCTTGTGTACTCTGCGCCAAAGATGGACAGGGCGTAGATTGTCCCGCGCACCATCAGGCTGCAGCGCCTTAGCAGCAAAAAGACTGGTCTGAAAAAAGCGGCGCAGCCATAGATTGGAAACATCCACAAGGAGGTCTGCCCGACAAGGGGAAGTTCGCGCCGCCGCAGCGCTCCGAGCGCCGTGAATGTGATTTCCATGCACCAGCCGACCGTGCCGCATTTAACAAAATTTTTCAGGATTTGAAAATCAAAAAAAGGTAAAGGAATCATCGTTTTTTTCATGCTCTAAGCATAACCCGATTTCCTTTACCTTATACATTTTTGACAAGTTTATTTTTTGTTTTTGTTGAACTCTGCAATGGCAGCCTGTGACGCCCGGTCAAACGTGGTGACATTGACGGGAGCGCCAGTGGGTGTTTTGTAGACGGGAGTGCTGGTTCCAAACTGCGTGAAGTATATGTACTGCGAGGTGGCGTTGATGTTGCTGTATGCGCCATCTGCGACAACTTCCATGCCGGAACCGTCCCGGCGGATGCGCTTAAGCTGCGGGCTGCTGCCAGATGTCTGATAGTAAATATAGTTGTCTGTCACGTTGAGCAGATCGATTCTGCCGGTATCGAGCCGGGTTTTGCTACCGTCGGTGGTGTTGAGGCTGATCAGGGAATAATTGTCGTGTATGTCGATGCCGTAAACCATATTTCCCTCAATGATCGGCATATATACATCCTCCGCGAGCACCTGGCGCGAGGTGTTGGTGCGCAGGTCGAGTGCCATCAGGTGCAGATTTTCCTCGTTGTTCAAATAGTAGAAAGTTGAGTTCTGCACACTGACCGGAAGGATGTCAAGCGCTAGCAGTGTCTCCTTATTCTTTCCGTCTGTAGATACTTTTTTCAGAGATACTTCGTCGGAAGAGCAGGTGTAGTAGACATCATTGTCCGCCAGGAGGACATACTTGCCATTTACGCGGTCAAGACAGGTGGCGTCGCTGGGTTTTGATTTGTTTACACGGTATATACCGGTCGTGCTCAGCACAAAACCAAGTCCGGTCCCGCTGCCGGATCCGCCCTGGTAGTAGTACAGGTACTTTCCGTCCGCGTTCAGGCTTGTGACTTCGGTGTACGCCATTTTTTCCATCTCAGATTCATCCGGGCGCATTCGGTAGAGCGAGGACGAGTCATATGCATTCGCAAAATACACATATCCGTCATTTTCGCAGAAAAGCCCGTTGTTGTAGAGATTTCCCGCGGTGTTTCCAACTGTTCCGGCCGGGTTTTGCGGCACTCTTTTGGAGAGGGCTGACATAATTCCCAGACTGGCACAAATCAGTACTGCACATATGATGCAGATTATGGTAATAACCTTTTTTTTCATGATAATTTCCCCCCTGTGAACGGTATTGTTATGTGCGTACTTCTATTATAAAGAATATTTACAAAAAAAGAAAGATTTCTGTAATATTTTTTTAAAAACTTATTTTATAAATTTTTACAAACCGTATTCAGTATGCTATACTAGAGTGGGTTTGAAAATAACAAAAGCGGAGGGCAAGTCAGATGGATTTATCAGAACTCAGAACACAACTCGACGGCATTGACCGCCAGATTGTCGAGCTCTATGAGAAGCGCATGGACGTGTGCGCGCAGGTGGCGGCATACAAGATTGAGACGGGCAAAAGGGTCTTTGACAGGGAGCGGGAGCAGCAGAAGCTCAAGGCGGTGAGCGAGCTGACGCACAACGATTTCAACGCGCGCGGGGTCAGAGATCTGTTTGAGCAGATCATGTCGATGAGCAGGAAGCTCCAGTATCAGACGATAACACAGCACAACGGCGGGGGCCGGCTGTCCTTTATCGAGATGGGCGCGATCGACTGCAAAAAGTGCAGGGTTGTCTTTCAGGGGGCGGAGGGCGCGTACTCGCAGGCTGCCATGATGGAGTATTTCGGCGAGGAGGTTGACAGCTTCCATGTGGATACGTTCCGGGATGCGATGCTTGCCATCGACGAGGGGAGCGCGGACTTTGCGGTGCTCCCGATTGAAAATTCGTCCGCGGGGATTGTGAGTGAGATCTATGACCTGCTCGTGGAGTTTGAGAACTATATCGTGGGGGAGCAGATCATCAAGATAGAACACTGTGTGATGGCGTCGCCCGGAACGCGGATAGAGGATATCAGGACGGTGTACGCGCACCCGCAGTCGCTGATGCAGAGCGCGCACTACCTGTTTGAGACCGGGTGGCAGCAGATCAGCATGAAAAATAATGCCTATGCGGCCAGAAAGGTTGCGGATGACAGGGACGTGACGCAGGCGGCGATTGCGGGCGAGACGGCTGCAGGGATCTACGGCCTTGAGATCCTAAGGCGGGGCGTGAATGATATCCGGGACAACTCGACGCGGTTTATCATCGTCACCAACCAGAAGGTTTTTGCAAAGGGCGCTTCCAAGATCAGCCTGTGTTTTGAGGTCAGCCACGAGAGCGGGGCGCTCTATCACGCGCTGTCGCACCTGATGTACAACGGGCTGAACGTGACCAAGATTGAGTCGCGGCCGATCCCTGGAAGAAACTGGGAGTACCGCTTTTTCCTGGATTTTGAGGGCAATCTCACAGACAGTGCAGTGCGCAACGCACTCAGGGGACTGCGCGAGGAGACGCGCAACATGAAGGTGCTGGGGAACTATTGAAGAACGATAAAAATGTGATAAAAGGGGTGTGGATATGGCATACAGGACATTCGCAGCAATTGATGTCGGGTCTTATGAACTCGCGATAAAGATATTCGAGATATCCTGCAAGAATGGGATTAAACCGATCGATCACATCAGACACAGGATAGAGCTTGGGACAGATTCGTATTTTATGGGAAAAATCAACAGCGACCGGGTCGATGAGCTGTGCAGAATGCTCAATGAGTTTATGGCGGTCATGAAGGCATACAAGGTGGACGGATACAAGGCGTACGGGACAAGCGCGATCCGGGAATCCAAGAACAGGCTGATTCTGCTGGATCAGATAGAGACGAGAACGGGTATTCGGATCGATGTGCTGAGCAATTCGGAGCAGCGCTTTCTGGATTACAAGTCTGTGGCGTCGCGGGTGAAAGACTTTCAGAGCATCATTGAGAAGAGCACGGCGTTTATTGATATCGGCGGAGGCAGCGTCCAGATCTCCCTCTTTGACGAGGACAGCCTTGTCACCTCGCAGAACATCCGGCCGGGGGTGCTGCGCATGCGCGAGGAGCTTTCGGGCGTGTCCTACAAAAGCTATCAGCTTGAGGAGATTGTCGAGGAGATGGTCTGCGATAATCTGGAGAGCTTCCGGGAGATGTTTATCGGCGACAAGAAGATACAGAATGTGATACTGGTGGATGATTATGTCTCGCCGGTCGTGCAGAGAAACTACATCAAGACCATCAAAAAGGGACAGGTGAGCACAGAGAATTTCCTGGAGTTCGTGGATTCCCTGAAGAAGAAAAAGACGCGGGAGATCGCGATGTCGCTTGGGCTTGCGCAGGAAAATATCGCGCTGCTGAATCTGTCTGCGCTGATGATAAAGTACATGATTAAGCTGCTTGGGGCGGAGATGCTGTGGGCGCCGGGCGTGTCGCTGTGCGACGGCATCGCCTATGAGTACGCCGAGCAGAATGACCTGCTGCCCTCCGCGGAGGGGATGCCGCACGACTTTGAGCAGGACATTCTCGACTGCGCGCGGGACATCAACAGGCGCTATCACAGCGGCGAGTACCGAACCCGCGAGCGCGAGAAGATTGCGCTGACCATCTTTGACAGCATGAAGAAAAGCCATGGTTTCGAGAAGCGCGACAGACTGCTGCTGCAGCTTGCGGCGATCCTGAGTGAGTGCGGGCGGTTTATCGGCCTTGCCAACGTCGGCGGGAACTCCTACAACATTATTGTCGCGACAGAAATCATAGGACTGTCTCACGTCGAGCGCGAGATTGTGGCGAACATTGTAAAGTACTCCACGGATAAGTTTGACTACTATCACATTATGGACGACAACGCGTCCCTCGACCGGGATGCATACCTCAAAATCGCAAAGCTGACGGCGATCATCCGGCTGTCGGAGGGGCTTGATCTGAGCCATAAGGGAAAGTGCGAGAAGCTCAAGGTCACAAAGGACAATGACGAGCTGGTGCTTGCGGTGGAGACCAACGCGGACATGACGCTGGAGTTTGGGATGTTTGACAAATTCTCAACGTTTTTTGAGGAGGTTTACAATATCAAACCAGTCCTGAAACAAAAAAAGAGTAATATATAAGGAACGGGGGAATCAAGATGGGTGATAAAAACAGTAAGGCGGACAACAGGATTGATTACAGCAGGCCGGAATATTATGATAACAGGGAGCTGAGCTGGCTTGCCTTTAACCACCGCGTGCTGGGGGAGGCGAGGGACAAGGATATCCCGCTGTTTGAGCGGATAAAATTTCTGAGCATCACAGCGTCGAATCTCGACGAGTTCTTCATGGTGCGCGTGGCGTCCTTAAAGGACATGGTGAACGCGGGATACACCAGGAAGGATATCGCGGGGATGACGCCCGCGGAGCAGCTTGAGAAGGTCAACGGCGCGACGCACGCGCTCGTCGAGGTGCAGTATTCGGTCTACAACCGGTCGCTGCTGCCGCTGCTTGCAAAGAATGGGCTTATGGTGGTCGAGAGCCATGAGGATCTCACGAAAAAGGACTGCGCGTTTGTGGACAGGTATTTTCAGGATAATGTGTACCCGGTGCTCACGCCGATGGCGGTGGATTCCTCGCGCCCGTTTCCGCTGATACGCAACAAGTCCCTGAATCTGGGCGCGCTGGTGTCCAAGAAAGAGGTGAAGAGCAGACGGCACCTGTTTAACAAAAAGCCAGTCCAGGGCAAGGAGATGGAGTTTGCGACGGTGCAGGTTCCGGGTGGGGTTCCGCGCATCGTGCAGCTTCCCGAGGCGGCGGACGGGACAAAGCGCGTGATTCTGCTCGAACAGATTATCGAGCGCAACATGGATAAGCTGTTTTTAAACTACAATATCGAGTGTTCGTTTCCGTTCCGCATCATGAGAAACGCCGATTTCTCGCTCGAGGAGGACGAGACGGAGGACTTGTTGAAGGAGATCGAAAAGCAGCTCAAGAAACGCCAGTGGGGACAGGCGATCCGGCTTGAGGTAGAGGAGGGCATTGACAAACAGCTGCTCGACATTATCAAGAAGGAGCTGATGATAGATGAGCGGGACATCTACAGCATTCCGGGTCCGCTCGACCTGACGTTTCTGATGAAGATGTACGGCCTGAGCGGGTTTGAACAGCTCAAATATCAGGCGTACACGCCGCAGCCCGTCATGGAGCTTGAGGCGGGCGCCGATATCTTTGACAAGATCCAGGAGCAGGATATCCTGCTGCATCATCCGTATCAGACTTTTGCGCCGGTTGTCGACTTCATCAAGCAGGCGGCAAAGGACCCGCAGGTGCTGGCGATCAAGCAGACGCTGTACCGCGTGAGCGGCAACTCGCCGATTATCGCGGCGCTCGCGCAGGCGGCGGAGAACGGCAAGCAGGTGACGGTGCTGGTGGAGCTCAAGGCGCGCTTTGACGAGGAGAACAACATCGTGTGGGCGAGAAAGCTTGAGAAGGCGGGGTGCCACGTCATCTACGGCCTTGTGGGATTAAAGACGCACTGCAAGATTACGCTGGTGGTGCGCCGGGAGGAGGAGGGCATTCGCCGGTATGTGCATCTGGGCACAGGAAATTACAATGACGCCACGGCGAAGCTCTATACAGACCTGGGGATTCTCACCTGCAACGAGGCGATCGGGGAGGATGCGACGGCCGTTTTCAACATGCTGTCAGGCTACTCGGAGCCGCTTGGCTGGAACCATCTGGCACTTGCGCCGCTGTGGCTCAAGGACCGCTTTTTGTACCTGATTAACCGGGAGAAGGAGAACGCCATGGAGAAGCGCCCGGCAAGGATTGTCGCAAAGATGAACTCTTTGTGCGACCCGGATATCATCAAGGCGCTGTACGAGGCGGCGGCAAAGGGCGTGAAGATACAGCTTATCGTCAGGGGAATCTGCTGCCTGCGGACGGGCGTGGAGGGGACCAACGACAATATCGAGGTGCGCTCCATCGTCGGGAATTTCCTGGAGCACGCGCGCATATTCTACTTTGAGAACGCGGGCGATCCGGAACTGTACATGGCGAGCGCAGACTGGATGCCGCGCAATCTCGAGCGGCGGGTGGAGATTCTTTTCCCGGTGCTCAACACCGCGCTGAAGGAGAAGGTGTGGCATGTGCTCGAGGTGCAGCTTGGCGACACGCACAAGGCGCATTTCCTGCAGGCGGACGGAAGCTATCAGAAGATGGACGGCAGGGGCAAAAATGCGATGAGCGCGCAGGAGATATTCTGCAGGGAATTTACGGCGCTGGCGGCAAAGAAGGAGACCGGGCAGCAGGCGCGCACGTTCCGGCCGGAGTACAGCCAGGCGATACAGAGTGAGAAGGAGCAGGGCGGACTATGGTGAAATATATACTTGCATCCGGCTCCCCGAGGCGGCGGGAGCTTTTGGAGCAGGCAGGGCTTTCCTTTGAGATTTTTAAGGCACACGGGGAGGAGATTATCACGAAGCAGGCTCCGGCGGAGATTGTGGAGGAGCTCTCTCTGGCCAAGGCGGCAGAGGCGGCAAAGCTGTGTGCAGACCGCCATAAAAATGACACGGTTGTCATAATCGGGGCGGACACGATTGTCGCGCACGGAAATAAGATTATGGGAAAGCCGAAGGATAAAGAGGATGCAGCGGCGATGCTCAGGCAGCTGCAGGGGGATACCCACCAGGTGTACACAGGTGTCACGCTAATTATCCGCAGTGCGGGACAGTTAGCTCAGGACAGGGAAATCATCACGTTTCATGAAAAGACGGACGTTCATATGTACGAGATGACACCGGATCAGATAGCGGCGTATGTGGCGACGGGGGAGCCGATGGACAAGGCGGGCGCCTATGCGATTCAGGGAAAGTGTGCAGTCTATATCAGGGGCATCAGCGGGGACTACAACAATGTGGTAGGACTGCCGCTCGCGCGGCTGATGCACGTATTTTTTGAAAGACAATTGATCTGATTTCAGAAAAAGGGGTTTACAAAGTAGTATGTAAGCTGTTACATTGTTTGTATAGTGTTTTTGTTTTCTCACACAAAATAAATTACAAAGAAAAAGGAGATTATGAATTATGCACGAGTATGATGAGGCGGTACTCAACTGTTTTCTGGAAAACCAGCTTCAGTTAGTGCCGGAGAAAGTAGCGGAGAATATTGACGAGGCGGAGGCGTTTCTCGAGGAGTGCATGGCGGTCGTTGTCGATTCCATCGACGAGGTGTGGAACTATTTCGACGAGCAGGGCATTGACCTTGAGGGACAGGACAAGGACGAGATCGCCGACGCGCCGGAAGTGTTTGACATCGGGGATGGAAGATACCTCATAGTAGAAAGTTAGGGGACAGGTAGGCAAGGTGAAAAGAAAAACAAACATTTCAGTATGGCAGCTGCGGCTGTTTGAGGGCTTTGACAAGGACATCATGGTTATGCAGCGCGACGAGGAGGAAGTCTTTGACGATGCGCTCCATGTATTTTTTGAGAGAGCGTACTATGACGCGTATGTCGCAAAGGCTGTGCGGTACAGCACACATCAGTACGCCTACCACGAGGACAAGCTGGGCGAGGTGTTAAATCAGATCTTTGAGGAGGAGATTCCGGGACTGGTACTTCATCTGGGCACGGGCGACGGTACGGAGAAAGGCGTCCTGTGCGACGAGAAATATCTCGCGGCGAAGGAACTTCTGGTGCTGAAGGATGCGGCGGACAGCTACCATTTTCTCTACACGGCCTCGATCGACAGATGCAGTAAGGAGGATGCGATCGCGCGCCTGTGGACGAAGAATGTCTACATTATCGGGCAGCTTCCGGATTTCAGGGTGAAGCCAAAGGAGGGCGAGAAGGCAGTCTTTGAGCTTGCGACGATGCGGCGGAAAAAAGACGGCGGACAGGTCACTGCGGAGGACTACGACTATGAGTCCCTGAAGATATTTCTGACCGCGGACAGCGCCATGCGCTTCAATCCGGACAAAAAACCGGTCAACAAGTACAAGCTTGCCGTGCTGTCGCAGCTGATCCGGGGAAAACTGCAGGTGATCATAGAGCCGCACCGCAATTACGCGCTTGAGTACGATCCCGCCACGCTCAACCTCACAGGACATCTGGAGATTCCGCGCTACAATGAGGAGACCGTGCGGGCCAGAGTCCGGGAATATGCACAGATGGATAAGCTGTATGTCCTCCTTGCGCCGCAGCACAGCGACTACAGGATTGCGTGTGGAAATCCGCTTCTGATGCGCGTGGATGACAACAACATAGTGATGTATCTGTTTGAACGGTGCGAGGATGCAGTCAGCTATGTGCTGCAAAATCCGATGACAATGCCAGTCTTTGACAGCGCGTTCCCGATCGGCGTGCTGGATCAGAAGAACCATCTGCACTGCCTCGAGACAGTGCTTGCGCTCGCCGCAAAGCTGGGCGTGACGGGGGTAAATCTTGACTTTGACACTGTGCATGCCATAGGGTGCAGGATGGAATTTATCCGGGAGGCGAACGGGTATGACCGCGCGGTGGAAGACTTCCTGTCCGGGGAGGAGCTGGCGCAGGTCGTGCGCGAGGACGAGGACGGGAAAAAGTACCGTATGCCGATAGTCCCGTTCATCGACCAGGACAATGAATATGATGTGAGCGAGGCGCGCAAGGCGGAGCTGGCAGCGCATGTCGACCAGGATCACGATCAGGGATTTGCGTATCTGGCGGGATGTACGGTCATCGAGATGATGGTGATGATGCAGCAGGCAGCAGTGCGGTTTGATGCGGCGCGCAAGGCGTCCGACGACAAGACGGTGGAGACGTATGCGCGCCTGATGAACAGAATCACGTTCTTTCTGACAGAGGCACTGTGCGAAAAGCCGTACATTTTTACCCTGCGGGAGGAAAACGGGGACTTTACATGCAAAAATAATATTGTGTATCTCATCATAACCAACCGCTACGAGGTGGGAAGAAAAGGCGAGGGAAAACTTGTTCCTGTCGGGATTGACAATCCGCAGTTTATGGAAAAGCTCTGCGAGGCGGGCAAGGTGGCAGTGCTGACAGACGGGCCGGGCGTGGTCTGCATGATGGACACAAACCTGATGCGCGAGGTTGCAAAGCAGTGGAAAAGCGCGGAGCCGATCCGGGAGGAACTCATGATATATCTGACCCAGGGGTGCGATTTGTCCTATATGGATGCCGTATATTATTACAGGCGTCTGCGGACGGAGAACAGCATCTTTGTGGAGTTTTTGTCTGCCGTGAGAAACGGCGCATACCCGCCGATCGGAATGCTCACGATCGAGGGCTTCACGGCGCAGGGGCTTGCAAAGGCAAACGGCTTCAACATGCTGCAGGCGTACGACGCTTTGCTGCAGCTCAAGGAAAACCCGGAAAGCGCAGAGCAGTTTAAGGGGGCAGCCGAGGAGGCGGACGACAGCGCAAAAAACGGGGCCGGAGAGGATTCGGATGCAGAGAAGAAAGGGCTCCTTGGAAGGCTGTTTAAGAAATGAAAAATCTCCTTGAAAATTCGCTTCTTTTATGTATAATAAAAAGAGTGCGTAACAAAAACATGGATGAATAAAGTAAAATTAAGAGGAAGTTATCATGATAAGTGCAAACAATGTAACCTATAGAGTTGGCAAGAAGGCGCTGTTTGAGGAGGTCAATATCAAGTTTACCGAGGGGAACTGCTATGGACTGATCGGCGCCAACGGTGCGGGCAAATCCACCTTTTTAAAGATTTTGTCGGGAAAGCTCGAGACGACGAAGGGGGATATTGCAATCACGCCCGGACAGCGGCTCTCGGTGCTCGAGCAGGATCATTTCAAGTATGATGAGTATCCTGTCATGGACGTTGTCATCATGGGCAATGCCAGGCTGTATGAGATAATGAAGGAGAAGGACGCCATCTATGCGAAGGAGGACTTCACAGATGAGGACGGTATCCGCGCCAGTGAGCTCGAGGGTGAGTTTGCCGAGATGGACGGCTGGGAGGCTGAGTCGAACGCGGCGCAGCTGCTCAACGGCCTGGGCATCGAGACCGATGTCCACAGTTCCCTGATGAAGGATTTGAACGGCAGCCAGAAGGTGAAGGTGCTCCTTGCCAAGGCGCTGTTTGGAAACCCGGACATCCTGCTGCTCGACGAGCCGACCAACCATCTGGATCTGGATGCGATTGCGTGGCTGGAGGAGTTTCTGATTAATTTTGATAATACAGTTATCGTCGTGTCGCACGACCGCTATTTCCTGAACAAAGTGTGCACGCAGATAGCGGACATCGACTACGGCAAGATTCAGCTCTATGCCGGAAACTATGACTTCTGGTATGAGTCGAGCCAGCTGCTTGTCAAGCAGATGAAAGAAGCGAACAAGAGGAAGGAAGAGAAGATCAAAGAGCTGCAGGAGTTTATCTCCCGCTTCTCCGCAAACGCGTCCAAGTCCAAGCAGGCAACCTCGAGAAAGCGCGCGCTGGAGAAGATTGAGCTGGACGACATCAAGCCGTCAAGCCGCAAGTATCCATACATTGATGTTCGCCCTGACCGCGCGCTAGGCGCCGCGATGCTGCCGGTCGAGCGCCTCTCCACGA